>JAIRNH010000012.1 GCA_031258155.1 Helicobacteraceae bacterium
GGAAACTCGATCTTGACGGGAACAAGCGCCGTTTCGCCTATCTTTGTAGGTTCATCCAAAGGCAAGATAAAAGCTCTAGCCTCATAAAGCGGTTCAGTTCCAAAAGCGTTAGTGAACGCCGAGAACGACAAAACAAGGCTACAAGCCAAACGCTAAGCAAACGGTTGCGGATTTTCATCTGAAATCCTTTCAAAGATGTGATTTTGCGCGACCGTAGCAGACTTAAGCTAAACGTTAGCGTTTGACCGACCATTTTTCGCCCCGTCGTAGAATACGGATCGCTAATCGTAAATATCCTTACGGCATAAAAATAGCGCGGTTATACGCTTTTTCAATCTCTTTTGCTCGTTTGGCTTTTTGCCAAAGCGTTAATGTTCTCTGTTATCGTCTTTACATACAAATCCCGCTAAAGACGGCAAAGCGGGTCTCGCAAACCTATAAAAGACAAAACGATCGGCGCGACCGTTAATCGCGCCTTCCGATAAGATCGTTTTCGTTAAACATTAAAAACGCTCCAAATCAAGCTAAACGACGCGGTTGGCGTCGCCTCGCCTAGATCGCGTTTGCTCGTAAGACATGCTATGCCGCGCATTTTCGCCTCGCTTTTGGCGAATTATAGCCGCCGCCTAATTGCAAGCGAGGCGCAAAGCGGAACAAGCGCGCAAATGGAGCTAAAACGACGCGTTATTGTCGTCGCAAGCCGTTTGAAAAATCGCTCGCGCTTGCTCGTAATCGCCGTTTCTGATCGCGTTCGTTCCATCGGCGATCTTGCCTCCAAAAGAGCCAACCGTGAAAATAGACGCAAGGCATATACCTCGCCCTAAAACTGATCGCATCGCAACTCCTTCTTGGTAATTTTTACGCGCAAAAATTGTATCAAGCCAACCTTAAACAAAGTCAAAACGTCGCGTTAAGAATCATTAAGGCAGTATTACGACTTCGAGATTAACTATCATTTTAAGGAGCTTCAATGATTTCAATTTTGACCAAAACGGCGCTGGCGCTATCGTTAGCCTCGCCTATATCCGCGTTAGCGGACGACGACCTTTCAAACGCGACTAACGAAGAAGTCGTCGTTTTAGACGCAAACTCGGAAAACGTCGCAGCAGCGCGTAAAGAAGCCGTCGCCGACGGAGAAAACGGCGCGATTTCAAACGCCGACGCGACCGTATTAGACGAAATTGTCGTTACGGATACAGCGGGGGGGGGGGCATTTATTGATCAAAATAAGCTAAGAAACCTCGCAACCCCTACTAATTCGATCACCGATTCGTTGCGTTCGCGCTCGAATATTCAGTTTTTTCAAGGTTCTAGAAGTTCCGCCCAAGGCGGCGAGATAGCGCCTCCGCAAATTTCCATCGCCGGCGGCAGGCATTACGAAAATAACTTTATGTTAAGCGGGATTAGCAACAACAACAATATCAATCCTCTTGGGCTTGGAACGAGCAACGAAGCTAGGTCGGGCGGTAAGTCCGCTTCCGTAACAGGCGAATCTCAATCGTTTTTTATCGATACTTCGCTGGTGGATTCCGTGGCGGTTTATACAGAGAATATCAGCGCCGAATACGGGAGCTTTACGGGCGGCGTAGTGGATGCTAAGCTACGAGACGCCAGAGACGATCGCTGGCATATCATGGCAAAATACCGATACACGAAGGCTAGTTGGGCGGAGTTTTATCCAAACGATACGCAAGAGGATATAGAATACGCTAGGAGCAGAGACAACTATCAGCCGGAGTTTAATAAATACGAGTTCAACGCGGCGTTGGACGGTCCCGTAGGCGATCATGTCGGCGCGATATTTAGCTACGCCAAACAGCATTCTAAAGTTCCGCTTTGGTCTGAATACTTTATCAATTCGGGCGATAAAGAGCGACAAACTCAATACAGAGTAAGCGAAAACTTTATGGCGCGCCTTAATACCAAAGATATAGATAGTTTTGATTCTTCGCTAACGTTTATCTACGCGCCATATACCGAATATTTGTTTCAGCCGCGACCGAGATACGGCGATTACGACAACAAAGGCGGCGGATTAAGCGTGGCTTACGACATGAAAAATCATCTAGGCGCAGGATTGCTCAAAACCGCTTTTAGCTATCAAGAAACCGAGCTTTCCAGAGAAGCCGAGACAAACTACTACTTCTACAACCTGAAAAAAGGCGTAGGCGGTATGGACTGGAGCACCAGCGCGACGGGCGCTACAGGCAATATGGGCGCGTTTGGCGCAGTCGAGCAAACCAAACGCAGCTTTATCTTCAAAGAGACGATCGATTTCGACGACATTGCGACGGGCTTTGTTACTCACGAGGTAAAAGCGGGGCTAGACGCGGAGCTTGGCAAAGCGCATTATAAATCGAGCGGCTCTACCACTTACGGACAAGCCGGCGGCGTAGAAACGAACCTTAGCGCCGTTGGCGGTATAGAAAACGGCGTGGCATACGGGCAATGGGCAAAACAGAAAGTGGTCAATCTGCCGCAGGATAACGAGGTAGGCTACGCAAATGCCGCGATCTTTTTGGAGGACGCGGCGCATATCGATAGATTTACGATTCGCCCGGGCGTTAGAGTTTCAACCGACACGCTAACCAACAATATCGACGTAGCGCCAAGGCTATTTGCCAACGCCGATATATTTAACGACGACGCGCTAAACGTCTTCGGCGGTTACAATCGCTACTACGGGGCGCAGATATTAGCCTACGCTATTATGCGGGATAGTTCCGTTACCTATAGCCGCGCCGCGTGGAACGCGGCTTGGAACCAGACGGCGACAAGCGAAACTCGCTACGGTCTAGGCGATCTAAGAACGCCGCATTCAGACGAGTTCAATATTGGCGCGTCGTTCAAGCATGGCGACGCGATATTTGGTCTAAGCTATCTCGATAGGAGGCATAAGGATCAAATAAGAGCTAAAACGGAGACGGTAAGCGGCGTTACTAACCGCGAGCATACCAACGAGGGCAAGACGCATTATTGGGGCGCCACCGCAAGCGCGGCGATCAAATACGATCTTGGAGCGACTAAACATGTTTCCGAGTTGTCGGCTACAAAGTCGGATACTACCACCAATATGCGAGGTCCGAGCGGTTTTTCCGACGCGGACGGCGCAACCGTATCGCTGACGCACGCGACGCTCGACGGCTCGCGGGTGGCGATCGACGATCTGCCCGCCACGCATTTTAACTCGCCTTGGGTGATAACCTACTCGCATACGATCGAGGCTTTTAAGGATTTGCATATCGGCGCGCTTGCGCGATACGAAAAAGGCGGAAGCGGGCTAAAAACGGCGCCGACAGGCACGACGCCTATTCATACGGGCGACGACGGCTTGCCAGCGACGATATATTACACGAAGGATTACCGCGATACTTTTGTCGTCGATCTATCGGTAGGTTACGATATTAAGATAGGCGATCATACGTTCGCGCTTGGACTCGAGGTATTAAATCTTTTCAACCGCAAAAACGAAGTAACCTCCCAAAGTAGCGGAACTAGCGTTAGCGACGAGTATTCGATGGGCAGGCAGTATTACGCCAACGTTAGATACGAGTTTTAATCGCAAAAAAGCGTCTTGAGTTTTCCGCGATCGCGCCGCCGAGCCTGAAGGTTTAGGCGCGATCGCGTCGTTTGCGGCGAAACTTGAGCGCTAATTGGCTAAAATGCGCGGATTTCTATGAAAAGTTAAGGTGTTTTATGCCAAAACGCGCGGATATTCAAACAATTTTACTTATAGGTTCGGGACCTATCGTTATCGGTCAAGCGTGCGAATTTGACTATTCGGGAACGCAGGCGGCTAAAACGCTTAAAAAAGAGGGCTACCGCGTAACGTTAATCAACAGCAATCCAGCTACGATTATGACCGATCCGGAGTTTGCCGATTGCACCTATATCGAGCCGATTACCGAAGAGATTGTCGCCGAAATTATCCGCAAAGAGAAAGTTGACGCGATCTTGCCCACCATGGGCGGGCAGACGGCGCTTAACGTCGCTATGCGCATGCACGAAAGAGGCATGCTAGAGGGCGTTAAGTTTCTTGGCGCCTCTCCCGCGGCGATCAAAAAGGGCGAAGATCGCCAAGCGTTCAAAGAGGCTATGCTTAAAATCGGCATGGACCTGCCAAAAAGCCGTTACGCCTACAATCTCCACGAGGCGATAGAGGCGACGGAAACGATCGGTTTTCCTCTTATTATCCGCGCGAGCTATACGCTCGCCGGCGGCGGTTCGGGCGTGGCGTATAACATTGATGAGTTTAAAGAGTTGGCGCGGTTTGGTTTGAGCGCGAGTCCGATCGGCGAGATTTTGATAGAGGAATCCCTGCTGGGTTGGAAAGAGTTCGAGATGGAGGTTATCCGCGACAACCGCGATAACTGCATTGTCGTCTGCTCTATTGAAAATGTTGATCCTATGGGCGTGCATACGGGCGACTCCGTCACGATCGCGCCCGCGCTGACGCTTACGGACAAAGAGTATCAAAATATGCGCGACGCTTCGTTCGCTATCTTGCGCGAGATCGGCGTGGATACCGGCGGCAGCAACGTGCAGTTCGCGATTGATCCTAAAAGCGGACGTATGACCGTTATCGAGATGAACCCGCGCGTCAGTCGTTCGTCCGCGCTTGCCTCTAAAGCTACGGGCTACCCGATCGCCAAAGTCGCCACCTTGCTTGCGATCGGCTATACGCTCGACGAGATAAAAAACGATATTACAGGCACGCCCGCGAGCTTCGAGCCTACGATCGACTATATCGTAGCCAAAGTTCCGCGCTTTAATTTCGAGAAGTTTGCGGGCGTAAATCAAACGCTTACCACGTCGATGAAAAGCGTGGGCGAGGCGATGGCGATCGGCGCTACCTTTTGCGAGGCGATCCAAAAGGCGCTGTGTTCGCTGGAAACGGGGCTAAGCGGCTTTGAGTGGATCGAGTGCGATAAAGAGACGCTTATTCTGAATCTAAGAAACGGCAACGATAAGCGTCTTTTATATGTCGCGCAAGCGTTTAGAAACGGTTTTAGCGCGGACGATATTTATAGTCTAAGCAAGATTGATCCGTGGTTTTTGCGGCAGATTGAAGCGATTATCAAAGAGGAAAAAGCGATCTCCATAGATTTGCTGAACGACGCGAAAGCGCTTGCGCGAGCAAAGGCGTTTGGTTTTAGCGATCGCATGCTCGCAAAACTACTCAACAAAAACGAGGGGCTAGAGCTACACGAAAACGACGTGTATCTCGCCAGAAAAAGGCTAAACGTAGAGCCTAAATATCGCGAGGTGGATACGTGCGCGGCGGAGTTCGAGGCGCAAACGCCCTATCTCTATTCGGTTATGCCCGGCTATCCCAAGCCGATAAAACCGCGCAAAAGCGATCGCAAACGCGCGATGATTATTGGCGGCGGTCCAAACAGGATCGGACAGGGAATCGAATTTGACTACTGTTGCGTTCACGCTTCGTTCGCCCTCGCCGAAATGGGGATCGAGACCATTATGGTTAATTGCAACCCAGAAACCATCTCCACCGATTACGACACCAGCGACGTTTTGTATTTCGAGCCGATCGATTTGGAGCATATACGCGGCATTATCGAGCGCGAAAAACCGGACGGCATTATCGTGCATTTCGGAGGGCAAACGCCGCTTAAGTTGGCGCGTAGCCTTAGCGCGATGGGCGCCAAAATTATCGGCACGAGCGCCAAAACGATCGACGTGGCGGAAGATCGCGAGAAGTTCGCCAAATTCGCCGAAGAGAATAAGCTATTGCAACCTGCTGGCGGGACGGCTACCACGAGAGAGGCGGTTTTTGAGACGGCTTCCAAAATCGGCTATCCCGCGCTCGTGCGCCCAAGCTACGTGCTAGGCGGGCGCGGAATGCGCATAGTTTATGACGAAAACGATCTAAAACTCTACGTTGACGAGGCGGTAAGCGTAAGCAGCGAGGCGCCGCTTCTGATAGATAAGTTTTTAGACCGCGCGATCGAGCTTGACGTGGACGCAATCAGCGACGGCGAGCAGGTTTATATCGGCGGGATTTTGGAGCATATCGAGGAGGCGGGCATTCATAGCGGCGATTCCGCCTGCTCGCTTCCGTCGCAAACTATAAGCGAATCGCTCGTTAAGGCGATCGAGAGCGAAACAAAGCTGATCGCGATTAAATTAGGCGTTAAAGGGCTGTTAAATATCCAATACGCGATCTACGGCGGCGAGGCGTATCTTATCGAGGTCAATCCAAGAGCGAGTCGAACCGTGCCGTTTGTGTCGAAAGCGACGGGTTTGCCGCTTGCCAAGATCGCGACGCGGGTGATGTGGGGCGAGCCGCTAGAGAGCGCTATAAACGTATATGACAAAAGCAAGATTGTCGTCAAAAAAGACGGCGTGTTTAAACCTAAGCTAAAAAACCTCGTCGCGGTGAAAGAGGCGGTTTTTCCTTTCAACAAGTTATACGGCGCCGATCTAATTTTGGGACCGGAGATGAAAAGCACGGGCGAGGTTATGGGGCTTAGCCAAAGTTTTGGGGTTAGTTTCGCGAAATCGCAACTTGCCTGCCAAAATCCAATTCCAGCGACGGGCAATAGGCTTTTTATGTCGCTTACCGACGCGGACAAAGAGGACGGGCTTAAACTTGGAGCGGAGTTTGCGAAGCTCGGCTTTTTGATCGTAGCCACAGAAGGCACGGCGAAGATGTTAAACGCGGGCGGCGTAGCCTGCGATATTGTGCTGAAAGTCAGCGAAGGGCGACCAAACGTAGAGGACCTTTTTAAGAATAAAGATGTGGATTTAGCAATCAACACGTCGGACAATAAACGCGCTAAAGACGACGCTAGACGATTGCGCCAAGCGGTTTTGGCGAACAAAATCCCCTATTTCACCACGATCGCCGCGACAAAAGCCGCGCTAGAGGCGATCCGTAGGATTAGAGAGGGCAAAACGCTTTCGCCAAAGGCGTTGCAAGAGTATTTAAGCGCGTAATGGCGAAGCCGTTTCTGAAATGGGCTGGCGGCAAAACGCAACTACTCGCGCAGTTTGACGAGCTCTACCCCGCCGCGCTTAAAACGGGTGCGATCGCAAACTACTACGAGCCGTTTATAGGCGGCGGCGCGGTTTTTTTTGATATAGCGCGAAAATATCCGATCAAAAACGCCTACCTATACGACGCTAACGAAGCGTTGATTATCGCCTACAAAGCGCTTCGGCAAGACGCGATAAAATTGATTGATATTTTGCGTGAATATCAAGAACAATATCATAGCTTGGACGACGAAAAACGCGAGGATTTTTACTATAAAGAGCGCGAAGCGCACAACAATCAAAAAGGGGATGATTTCGTAAGAGCGGCGCGGATGATATTCTTGAATAAAACCTGCTATAACGGCTTGTTTCGCGTTAATATTTTCGGCTTATTTAACGTGCCGCGCGGCGAGCATAAAAAACCGCTTATATGCGACGAGGAGAATCTTGCGGCGATAGGCGACGCGCTACAGATCGCGGATATAAAACTCGCTGATTTTGAAAGCGTAGAAAACGATATAAAAAATAGTTCGTTCGTCTATTTTGATCCGCCATACCGCCCAATTAGCAAAAGCGCTAGTTTTAACGCATACGATAAAAACGGGTTTAGCGACGTCGAACAGCGGCGGCTTGCCGATCTCTTTAGGAGACTCGACCAAAAAGGCGCTAAGATAATGCTTAGCAACTCCGATCCAAAAAACACCGATTCGAACGATAATTTTTTTGACGATCTATACAAAAACTACCATATACGGCGCGTCGGCGCGTCGCGAATGATCAACTCCAAAGCCGCTAAGCGCGGGGCGATAAGCGAGATTATCGTTACAAACTACTAGGAACGTCAATGAACCAAGGAACAAAGAGCAATCTGTCGGGCAGTCGGCTTGAAGCCGCGGTAAAAAGTCTTTTAAGTTTAAGAAATCTAGCGCCGAAAGTTTATTACGCGTTTTCGCTTAGGCGATCTTGCCATAATTAACAACGCTTTCCTCGCCCCTCGCGAAAACATAGCGCCGAATCTAGCGAGCGCCCGCGCTTGAAAACAACATTCGCTAAGATCGCCTAATCAAATTATACGTCAGGATACTCAATGGAGCCGCTTGTCGAGTTTGTCCGCCAACTGCTGAAAGAGGATATAGGTCGCGGCGATCTTTTTGCGCGCTGCAAAGAGCCAAAACCGTCGAAAGCGGTTATAAGGTCTAAATGCGAGGGGATATTCGCGGGGGAGCTTTACGCTAGGGCGCTCGCTAAAGAGGCGAAGCTAGAGCTGACCTTTCTTGTTAAGGACGGCGAGGCGATCGCGAGCGCCCAAACGCTGATCGAGCTTAGCGGCGAGGATACGTCGCTACTGCAAGCCGAGCGATCGCTGTTAAATATATTGCAGCATATTAGCGGCATAGCGACGCAAACGCGCCGTTTCGCGGATCGTCTAAGAGACGGCGGCATAACTCTCTTGGACACTCGCAAAACCCGTCCGCTACTACGAGAGATGGAGAAATACGCCGCTCGCGTCGGCGGCGCGATCAATCATCGGTTCGGGTTAGACGACTGTTTGATGATCAAAGATACCCATTTGGCTACGATCGACGATCTGAAAGCGTTTATATCTAACGCTAGAAAGCGCATACCGTGGACGGCGGCGATCGACGTGGAGTGCGAAACGATAGAAACCGCTAGAGCGGCGTTTGAAGCCAAAGCGGACATAGTTATGTGCGACAATATGGATATAGAGACGATTAAACGGGTCGTAGCGCTTAGAAACGAGACGTCGCCCTCGACAAAGATCGAGGTTAGCGGCAATATCACGCTGGAGAATATCGATCGATACAAAACGACGGGTATCGACGCGATCAGCGCCGGAAGCATCGCGCACCACGCGGTGTGGCTGGATTTTTCTATGAAGTTTATATAGCGGATCGTAGATGGCTGACGAGACAAGCGGCGATAAAACCGAAGAGGCCACCCCAAAACGATTAGAGGACGCGAAAAAAGAGGGCAACGTCCCCAAAAGCGTCGATACGGCGGGCGTGATTGCGTTAGCGGCGGCGACGTTCGGCTTCGCGGCTTTTTTTAGCTTTATCGTAAGCGGCTTGCAGACGTTCTTTCGCTACTGCCTATCTCATTCGGGCAAAGAGTTAGATATAAACTTATTGTCGAGCTTAGGGCTTACGAGCGCGTTTGAAACGCTGAAATTGGCGTTGCCGATCGCCGTTTTAACGGCTGTGTTCGGCGCGATCGGCTATATAGCGCAGTTTGGGTTTATATTCTCGACGAAACCGCTTCAGCCAAATTTAAAAAAACTCGATCCTATTAAAGGCTTTGGCAATCTTTTTTCCACGCAACGTTTTTTGGACGGCTTTAAGATCACCGCTAAAGTGGCGATCGCGATGTCGGTCGCGGCGATATTTTTGTGGAGTTACGCCGAAGAGTTGCCGCGCGCGCAGACGTTGCCGCTCGGCGCGCAGATCGATTGGCTTATAGACAAGGCGTTAGTCGTCGCGTTAGCGTTACTTGTAGTTTTTCTCGTTTTCGCGATTATCGATCTGTCGATTACGCGCTATTTTCATTTTAAACGCCTAAGAATGAGCAAACAGGATATTCGCGACGAATACAAAAATATCGAGGGTAATCCGGAGATTCGGGCGCGCATTAGGCGCATTCAAGCGGAGATGAGCCGTAGGCGAATGATGTCGGAGATTCCGAGCGCGGACGTCGTCGTAGCCAATCCGACACATTTTGCCGTAGCGCTTCGCTACGACGCGAGCAAAAACAAAGCGCCTTTAATCGTCGCCAAAGGCGCCGATCTGCTCGCGATAAGAATCAAAGAGATCGCGAGGGAGCACGATATTCCGATCGTGGAGAATCCGTCGCTGGCGCGAGAACTTTATAAACTTGCCGATATAGGACAAGAGATACCTGAAAAGCTGTTTAACGCCGTAGCGGAAGTGTTTGCTTTCGCCTATCGTTTAAAGGGAAAAGTAAAATAGCGAGGTTATGTCGTGAGCGATAGCGCCGACGCGCAAGAAGAATACCCTAATATAAGCGACGCAGACGAAACGTCGAGCGAGCTTCAGTCCAAAGAAGCGGGCATATTCGAGATACCGGAAAATCTTGACGTCGCTAGGGCGGCGTGGTATTACGACGCGTTGGAAAACCGCCGAGACGAGATTTACGCTATGTATTTTGAGCGGCTTAAACGAATGGACGAATGGCTTGAAGTTTATTCGGCGGCAAAGGACGGAGCGAGCGCGAAAGAGATGGCGTTTGCCAAGCTCTCCTCGCTGGAATCGGACGCGAAAGGTTTGATTGAGATACGAGAAGCGCGTTTTGACGACGCGCGGATTGTCAATCTATGCGATCGGCGCATCGCGCAAATATGCGCCGATAGCTTTGAGCGGTGGAGGGAGATATACGATCTTTCGCCGTATGGATCGCAGCCGCGCGCTAACGCGATGCGCCGTATGCGTCCGCTTGCCGTTAGCGTTAAAGAGTGGAAAGCGATTTACGATCGCGCCGAGATCGGATCGCGCGATCAGACGGAGGCGACGCAAAATATACTTTTGTTGAGCCGTTTTGACGAGATCAAGCGAGAAGACGCGGCGGCTAGCGAGCAAAAAAGCATTGAAGGCGCGATCGAGCGAACGCCGCGAGAGTGGCTGGAGGAATATGAAAAATACGATATTTTCGATAAGCGAAGCGAGCTGGCGGCGATAAATATCTATATCGCCGCCGATCGGCTCGCCGCTCGCGAAAAAGCGTCTAATTAGCCGAAAACTCGGTCTATATAGCCCGCAATTAAGAGCGAATTTAAGAGGATTTGGGGCGATTCGCGTCGTCTATCGCGGCGTTTTTCAGCTTTTCCTCGCGATCGCGCGCCGCGTTTAACTCGTCCTCGCCGTCAAAGAGCGCGCCGTGCGTAAAGCGTTTTTCGTCGTCGAACTGCCCGCTCCGCAAGCCCCACATAAAGGCGATCAGCCCAAGTAGCCCCAACAAGATAGAGATAAAAAGCGTCAAAGTCAGCGCGGTCGTCGTATCTTCCATAACAGGCATTTTAGCGTTAGTCCCGCTTGGATATAATCGCACGCCAACTTTAGAAAATAGCGTTTAATGAAAGCAAAGCAGATCGGAGCGCGTTGTTTTGAGCTTGTCGTGCGCGACGGAGAGGCTCCGGCGGCGTTAAGTTATATCGAAACGTATAAAGCGATTTTGAGCCGTCATATCACGCTAATTACGGGCGAATATGACAAGACGATCGACGAAGCGTTAAAAAAGAGCGGTTTAACCTATGCGTGGGCGCCGCGCGATCACGAGCTTTTTGCCAAACCGATCGCGTCGGAAGCGCGGCTTGAACGTCCAAGCGCGCAAGAGTTCAAAACGTTGATCGCGCGAAGACCCGTGCGTTCCGGCGAGCGGATTGAGGCGCAAGGCGACGCGATCTTTTTAGAGCGAATCAACAGCGGCGCGGAGATTCTCGCGCTGGGAAACTGTTTTGTGCTCGCGCCGTTATACGGGTTATGCAACGCGCAGGGCGAGTTCGCAATCGTAAAAGAGGTCGGCAGAGGCGGGCTGTTTATCTTTCGCGGCGTCGTTTATGAGAGCGCGTTTTTCGACGGACCGAAGCGGTTTTTTACCGCCGCCGACAAGATTATCGCGGAGGAGCATTTATGAAACAACACACGATCGCAAAATCGGTCGAGATCGTCGGTATAGGATTGCACGGCGGAAATCCGGTGCGAATGCGGCTTCGTCCCGCGCCCGAAGATTACGGCGTAGTTTTTGTCCGCGACGATCTAGGCGTGTCGATTCCAATCAGGGTTGAAAACGTGATCGATACGAAGCTCGCGACGGTGATCGGCGCTAAAAACGCGGCTATCTCGACTATCGAGCATTTTCTATCCGCGACTATAGCGATGGGAGTCGATAATATAGAGGTCGGCATAGACGGCGACGAAGCGCCGATTATGGACGGCTCCGCCGCGAGTTTCTGCCTATTGTTCGAGGAAGCTGGATTTAAAGCGCAGAGCAAACCGAAAAAAGCTATCGTTATTCAAAAGCCGATCGAGGTTAGAGAGGGCGAAAAGTTCGCGCGGCTCTCGCCCTATAAGACCAGCGAGATACTTTTTGAGATCAATTTTGATCACCCCGCGATCCAGCGGCAAAAATACCGCTTTGTTTTCTCCAAAGAAAACTATATAAGAGAGATAGCGCGGGCTAGAACCTTCGGATTTTTGAAGGAGATCGATTATATGCGATCGATCGGGAAGGGGCTTGGCGGCAGCCTCGATAACGCTATCGTGTTAGACGAAAAGCGCGTGTTGAACGCCGAAGGGCTAAGGTTCTCCGACGAATTCGCGCGGCATAAGATACTAGACGCGATCGGCGATATGGCGTTTCTTGGCGCGCCGTTTTTGGGGCTATACGAGGCGTTTGCGGGCAGCCATCGCATTAACCACCTGCTGGTAAAAGCGCTGCTTAACGATCCGGAAGCCTATAAAATTGTAGAGCTAGAGGGCGCAAAATCCGCCGCTAAAGAGCTGGAGAAAGCGTTTGCCTAACGCGATCATACTGCTAATAGGCGCGACAAAACCGGCTAGGTTAGGCGTATATAACGGCGAGGGCGAATGCGCGGAGGTTTTCACGATCGAAGCGCCGCTTACGGAGGGGTTATACCCAGCAATGAAGTCGATCGACGAGCGTTTCACGATCGTTAAACTGCTTTATGTCAGAGGACCGGGCAGTTTTATGGGATTAAAGCTAAGCTATCTCTTTTGCAAATCGTTCGCGTTCGCTAGAGATATTCCGTTTTTGGCGGCGGATAGTTTCGCTTTAAGCGGCGGTAAGCCGATCTTTTCTCGCAACGGGCGGCGCTTTGTAAAGAAGGGCGAAACGATCGAGATTGAAAGTTTTGACGCGCCGTTTGCGGAGGCGCTATTGCCGCCAAAAAAGTTAGACGCGCGTATGTTCGATAAGCAAACGCTTCCAGACTATATACTGAGCGCCGCGTAAAGGAAACGATTTGACTATTCTTGTTCCCGCCACTAGCGCCAATATGGGACCCGGTTTTGATTCGTTGGGGGTGGCGCTGAAGTTTTACAACAAGGTCGAGATTTCGCCCTCGAAATTTTTAAGCGTGTCGGTGCGCGGGGAGGGCGCGAGGTTTTTGAAAACAAAAAACGGCAACGCCTTTTTGAATATATTTTATAAAACCTATCAACGTTTAACGGGCGCGGAGGATACCTTCCGCTTTCGCTTTGAAAATAATATCCCGCTTTCGCGCGGGCTTGGCAGCTCGTCGTCGGCGATCGTCTCCGCGCTCGCGGCGGCGAGAATTATGGCGCAAGCGCCGATGGATAAAAACGAAATTTTAAACGAGGCGCTAATATACGAATCCCACCCCGACAACGTTACCCCCGCGACGTTCGGCGGCTTTTGCGTATCCGCGCTTAAAGAAAAAAGCGTCGTTTTTAGCCGCGTTTGTTTAGACGAGCGCCTAAGAGCCGTAATCACCATTCCGGACAAATCGGTCTCCACCAGATTCAGCAGAAACGCGCTGCCGAAAAAAATCAAGATCGAGGACGCGGTTTTCAATATCGCGCATAGTTCGCTGCTAACCGCCGCTCTTATAACGCAAAACTACGATCTGTTGCGCGAAGCGTGCGCCGACAGACTGCACCAAACGGTGAGAATGCGCCTCTTTCCGCAACTATTCGACGTGCAACAAATCGCCTTTGAACGCGGCGCGTTAAGCGCGACGCTAAGCGGCAGCGGATCGAGCTTTTTCAGCCTCGCCGCCGATCGCGACGCGGCGCTAAAGATCGCGCTGGCGCTACGCGAGAATTTCCCCGCGTTTCGCACCGAAATTTTTGAGTTTGACGCGCTTGGCGTTCACTCTCAAGAATAGCTGGGTATAATCCGCGCCAATGTCTCCGATCAGAACCTGCGTCGCCTGTCGCGGTAAGTTTGAGCAAAAGGCGTTGTATAGGTTGCAATGCAAGGATAATCGGGTGGTAGCTTACGCAAATCGGGGGCGTAGCTTCTATCTTTGCGCGAAATGCGTAACCGCGCCTAAAATCTCAAAACAGATAGCCCGTTATTGCAAAAAAGAGGTCGATACAAAGTTGATTGAGTCGCTAAAGGAGAAACTCTCTTGAACACAGTGAAAATTACGGAAGTCGCGCTAGAGGCGGCGAAGAAGCCCAAAGAGGTCATCGACGCTTGCAAGGCGCTGAAAATCCCCGCTAAGTCGCAGCAAAGCTCCGTTACCGAAGAACAAGCCGTGCAACTTGTAAATTATCTTATGGGCAAAACCGCCGCGCCGACAGAGGAAAATTCCCCCGCGCGGACGAAAAAAACCGCGCCTAAAAAAGTCGTAGAAAAATCCGCTAAAACGGAAGCTAAACCAGCCGAAGTTAGAGTCGCCCCGCCGCCCGTAAAAAAATCGGAGGAAACGCAGCCAAAACCGCCCGCCCGCCCGATAGAGATAGCTAGAAAAAGCGCGGGGCTAACAATCGTAACCAAAAAACGCGCCGTCTCTTCGAGCCAGATTATAACCGCGTCGGGCGAAGTTTTCACTCCCGCTTACGGCAGGCATAAGATCGCCGCGAGCATAGTCGAAGAGGAGCGCAAGTCAAGAAAAGAGAAAAAAGCCGCCGCTAACGTCTCTAAAAAAGAGCAGGGGCAGAAAATCGAAATTATGCGCGATCGTAATCTAGGCGGCTACGATCGCTTTGGCGAGGAGAATATGGTCGTTATGCCCGATCTATCGATCGGAGTAAGCGATTTTCTCGCGGAACAGGAGCGAAACCAGCGCGCCGCCAAACGCGATTACGAGCGGGCAAAGACGATAGGCGGCGGCGCAAACCGTATTACGACGGGCGGCGGCGACGCGTTGTCGCGCGGCAGGAGAAAACGCTCCCGCCCGATTGAGCGCGGACGAGATCAAAAAACGGCGGTCAGCGTCGTAGAGATTAACGAGGACGTTAGGGTTTATGAGTTTGCCGATCTGATCAATCAATCAATCGGCGCGGTGATCAAAAAACTTTTCGAGCTTGGCATGATGGTTACCAAAAATGACTTTCTAGGCAAAGACGCGATCGAGATATTAGCCGACGAGTTTGGCGTGGAAATACGCACCAAAGACGTGGTAGAGGAACTAGATTACGTCGCGCAATACAACGAGGAACATAAAGATCGCCATCACGCCGCTACGACGCGCCCCCCGATCGTTACGATTATGGGGCATGTCGATCACGGCAAAACCTCTCTGCTCGACTACATCAGGGATTCGCGCGTGGCAAGCGGCGAAGCGGGCGGGATCACGCAGCATATCGGCGCTTATACGGCGCTGAAAAACGGCAAACTCATCACTTTTATCGACACGCCCGGACACGAGGCGTTTAGCCAGATGCGCGCGCGCGGCGCGACGATAACCGACGTGGTGATTATCGTGGTAGCCGCCGACGACGGCGTAATGCCGCAAACCAAAGAGGCGATCAGCCACGCCAAAGCCGCTAAATGCCCGATTATCGTCGCGATCAACAAGATGGATAAGGCGGACGCAAACCCCGACAGGGTAAAAGCCGAGCTTGCCGAAGCGGGCTTAACGCCGCAAGAGTGGGGCGGCGACGTCGAATGCGTAGGCGTTTCGGCAAAGACGGGATTAGGCGTAGAAAGCCTGCTAGAGACGATCCTAATTCAAGCGGAGCTTATGGAGTTGAAAGCCGAACGCGACGCGCGCGCAAAAGCGGTTGTGATCGAAAGCTCGTTGGAAAAAGGGCGAGGACCCGTGGCGACGGTTATCGTGCGCAACGGAACGCTCGCGGTCGGCGACAACGCGGTGGCGGGAACGGCTTTCGGACGCATACGCGCGATAGTCAACGATCACGGCGCGCAGATCAAAAAACTGCACCCAAGCGAGGCGGGCAGAATCGTAGGGCTGGATATAACGCCCGCGAGCGGCGATTATCTGATCGCTATGGACGATCTAGAGAGCGCTAAGCGTTACGCGCAAAAACGCGCCGATTACGAGCGAAGCCGCGCTCTGTCGCTATCCACTAAGGCGACGCTAGAGGATTTAGGCGAGCTGATCGCCGAAGGCAAACTCAAACGTCTGCCCATCATACTAAAAGGTAACGCGCAAGGTTCGATAGAGGCGATCGCCTCGTCGATCTCCAAGCTAAAAAATGAAGAGGTCAAAGCGGAGATCGTCCATTCGGCGGTGGGCGAAATCAGCGCGAGCGATCTGGCGTTGGCTGGCGCGAGCGAGCACGCGGTGATATTAGGTTTTCATATAAAGCCTTCGCAAATCATCAAAGATCGCGCTAAGGCGCTTGGCGTAACGATCAGAAGTTACGACGTTATTTACGATCTGCTCGACGACGTAAGCGCCCTACTTGGCGGCATGTTAAGCAAAGTAACCAAAGAACAGCTTGTCGGCAAGGCGGAAATTCGTCAGGTTTTCGATATACCAAAACTCGGCAAGATCGCCGGTTGTTTGGTTACGGACGGAGAGATTACGCGAGGCGCGATCGCGCTGGTTAAGCGCGGCGAAGAGGAGATTTACAAAGGCAGAGTGGAGACGCTCAAGCGCTTCAAAGACGACGCGAAAGAGGTCGGCAAAGGCATGGAGTGCGGCATTGGTCTTGGCGACTTTAACGACGTTAGAGCGGGCGATCTGATCGAGGCGTATAAATCGATCGAGATCGAGGCGGTTTTCGAGGCGGCTAAAGCGTGATCGATTCCAACGTCCGACGTTTGCGCGCGCAAAACGCGCTCTATCAGAGGTTATGCGAAGCCGTCGCAAGCCTAAACGACGAAGAGCTTGCGTCGCTCAACGTGTTGGACGCGGTTTTGGCGCGGGATAAAAGGGACGCGACGGCGCTAATCGACGCGAGCGGAATCTCGCCAAACGAACGTCCGCGCCTTTTATCAAAGCTCAAAAAAGCAAGCGGATATATGAGCGAGTATATCTCCCTCGCGCAAGGGTGGCGGCAAGCGCCCGCGTTGCACTTTAAGTTTGACGATTCGCTAGAAAACGCGGCGCGGCTGGACGCGATTTTCGCGCGGATTCGCAAAGACGATAAATGAGCCTAACAGATCAGATCGCGGCGCTAATCGCGAGCGTAGGCGGCAAACTTTACGATATTGAAACGGCAAGCGAGAGCGGACGCAAGATATATCGCGTATATGTCGATCGCGAGGGCGGCGCGGATATAGAGCTGTGCGCCAAAATTAGCAGGTTGATCTCTCCGCTGCTAGATATAGCGCCGCCAATCGATGGCGAATACGCGTTGGAGGTCTCCTCGCCCGGCATAGAGCGGCGTTTGCGAACCGTCGAGCATTTTCAGGGCGCGATCGGCGAACAAATCAAATTAACGTTGCGCGATAAAACCAAAGTTAAAGGCAAACTGCTTGAAGTCGGCGACGGCTTTATAACGATAGACGACGCGACGCCAATCGATCTAAATCTGATCGCCAAAGCTCGCGTAGTCTATCGCGCGAAATAATCGAGTTAAAACGCCGCTAGGCGATCGCGAGGCGTAAAGCTACTAGTATAATCAAACTTCAAGGCGCTCTATCGCCGACGCAAATTTCGGCGCTAGGATAAAACCGCCGTCTGCTACAATCGCGCGATTAAAAGAGAGCGGTAGAGTTATGTTGAAAATAGCGTTGGTGGGAGTTGGCACGGTAGGCGCGGCGGTAGCCGATATTTTGCGTCAAAACAGATCGGTTATCTCCGCTAGAGCGGGCAAAGAGATTCGCGTCGTAAAAGGGATCGTTAAGAATACGGAGCGCAAACGCGCCAACGTGGATTTCCCAATTAGCGCGGATTACCGCGAGGCTACGGACGATCCGCAGATCGACGCGGTGGTGGAGCTGATGGGCGGCGTGGAATACGCCTACGAGATCGTAAAGGCGGCGCTAAAAAACAAAAAAGCGGTCGTTACGGCAAACAAGGCGTTGCTCGCCTATCGGCGTTACGAGCTTGAGGAGCTTGCGGGCGGCATTCCTTTCGCCTACGAGGCGAGCGTCGCGGGCGGCATTCCGATTATCCGCGCGCTACGCGACGGGCTTAGCGCCAATCATATAGAGAGCATTCGCGGCGTGATAAACGGCACCTGCAACTATATGCTAACGAGAATGTTTGAAAAGCGCGTGGGCTTTGCGCGCGCGTTAAAAGAGGCGCAGGAGCTTGGTTACGCCGAAGCCGATCCAACCTTCGACGTGGGCGGTTTCGACGCGGCTCATAAACTGCTTATTATGGCGAGCCTAGCTTACGGAATCGACGCAAAACCAGAAGATATGTTAATCGAGGGCATCGGGCATTTGACCGACGAGGATATAACTTTCGCCGAAGAGTTTGGCTACACGATCAAATCGCTGGCGATCGCGAAAAAACAGGGCGATAAAGTTAGCCTGCGCGTTCATCCCGCCTTTATCTCCCGCAAGGATATGATCGCCAAAGTGGACGGCGTGATGAACGGCGTTTCGCTGATAGGCGATATGTCGGGCGAAACCTTTTACTACGGCGCGGGCGCGGGCGGCAAAGCGACGGCAAGCTCGGTCGTAGCCGATCTGATCGCTCTGGCGCGGGGCGAAACCTCGCCTATGCTCGGTTTTAGGCGACCAAACGAGCGCAAACTTAGCGTCGCCAGAAAAGACGAAATTGAAAGCAAATACTATATCCGCGTTCTCGTCGAGGACGTAGCGGGCGTTCTGGCGCAGACGGCGGCTATTTTAGCAAGCCGCGACATCTCGATTGAAACCGTTTTGCAACGCAAAAAACGGGTCAAAAAAGAGTGGGCGAACCTGCTTTTATCGACGCACAAGGCTAGGGAGATCGATCTGATCGAGGCGCTAAAAGAGATCGGCGCGCTATCGTTTGTCAAATCCCCGCCCGTTATGTTAAGGATTGAATCGTGAGCAAGAGTTTAATAGCGATCGATATGCAAAACGACTTTGCCGACCCAAAAGGCGCGCTCTACTGCGCGGGAGGCGAAACGATCGTAGAGCCGATAAACCGTCTTATGGCAAGCGGCGAATACGATCTGATCGTAGCCACGCAGGATTGGCATCCAAAAGATCACGTATCGTTTGCCGCAAACCATAAAGGCAAAAAACCCTTTGAAACGATCAAGTTAGATTACGGCGATCAGGTTTTATGGCCTAACCACTGCGTTCAAGGCGGCTTTGGCGCGCGGTTTCACTCGAAACTGGATAGTTTTAGGTTTAACTTTATCGTCCGCAAAGGCGCAAACGCGGCGCTCGATAGCTACTCGGCGTTTTTTGAAAACGACGGCGCTACAAGCACGGGGCTGGAACGACTGTTTAACGGCGGTTACGAGATTGATCTTGTAGGCATAGCGACGGATTTTTGCGTTCGCGCCAGCGCAATCGACGCTTTGCGGCTTGGAAATAGAGTTAGCGTTTTGACAAGCGCGTGTATCGGCGTAACGCCCGAAGGCGCGGATAGGGCGCTAAAAGAGTTGCGATCGCTTGGCGTCGCGATCAAGGCTTAATCGCGACGATAATATAGACCCTTGTCGTTTGTTCTTTGCTTAAAGTAAGCGTCCTCTTACGGCTTACCTCGCCGCCGCGTTTATTGATTGCCCGCTTCCGTTTCCAATAAGATCGTGGCGGCTATATTTTCTCCGTCTGGATATTTTTCGCTTAAGCGTTGCATATGATCTCCCGCGCCGCTAAGTAGCAGAGCCATACAACCAGACTTTTCATTTACTTTGGCTATAGACGTTTGTCGTTTGTTACTTTTTATCATAGTCGCAAGGGATCGGATCCCCGCTATCAAAGAAAGTAGCGTTTTTGCTTTTGATAAGCGTTGTTTGATAAAGATCGCTCATTCTTTTGCGTTGGGGCGTATTAACTACGCTTTTTATAATAAAATCCTGATCGGCTCTATCGGTTCTCACGCTTTTTAATTTCAAACATTCGCTTCCTCTTAATTGATTCCTGAAAACTTCGATAACGGCGTTTTCGTTGTAAGGATTGATAGCAAACTTGCTCTGAATAACTTTGGCGTATTGTTCTAAAGCCGATCTAAGCTCTATCTGATCCGCTCTTGGAGCGTAGTTATAGATCGCGATTTCCACGTCGTCTCTAACGCCGTTATTATTGCTATCGATGCCCGCTAGCGTCTTTTTGCCTTCTTCTTTCGGATCGGGAGGAAGATTGGGATTAAAGCTATAGGATCGAGCGCTAAACGCCGATAAAGCCATCGCCTCTTTGGCTTTATCGACGTCGCAGGGGATAGGATCGCCGCTTCCCGAGAAACTTCTACCGCTAAGCGCTGCGGAAAAAGATGAATATGCTTGTACTCTTGCTTTGGTATTAACGACTTTTTGAGTTGCGAAATCGATTAGTTCGACAGATTTCATTGAATTTGGGAATTTCTTGAACGCGCATTCTATAGCTCTCGCGCTCTCGCGTTCCGCTTTAAGTATTGTTTCTATATTTCCGCTTGCAGCCGCCGTTAGCGTCTCTTGCCTAGATTTTGCGCTTTGCAATAAAACTTGCCTATCTTCGTCTTGATACCGACTTGGAAAGCTTTCGTAGATGGCAATCTCTACGTCGTCTCGAACGCCGTTATTGTTGCTATCGATCCCTTCTAAGGTTTTCTTGCCTTCTTCTCCCGGATCGGGCGGTAATTCGGGATACAGATCGCGTATATTTTGCTTGCCGTCGTTTTGGTTCGAGCCGCCGCCGCTTTTACCTTCGCACCCCGCGAGCGCTACAAGCGCGAAAAACGCAAATAATAGCGTTTGAGCGTTTCGTAACATTGTTTTTCCTTTATCGTTGATTTGGCGAATGTTCCCACCGATCAAGAACGTCGTAAAACTCGTAATCAATCAGACCTTTACTTAATAAGCGTTTATCAAGATAAGAGCGAATAAGCTCGTGATTAGCCCAATCTCTAAAATCTACGCCGTTTGGCTTGTTGTCGATATTGCAATCAAGCACGTTAGAATGCGAATGATCGCGCAATTTACCGATAATGTAATCGTCGCAAGCGGTTATATATGGATCGTTTGTAACGGCGGACGGCGACGCAACGCCAATCATCTTGATATATTGCGCCCAATTTGGCGTTTGTTCTCTAAGTATGCGAACAGATTGATTGGCGTATAGATTGCCCTGACTGTGAGCAATCAGTATTAACCGCTTATCTTCGGCTATATCGTTTAGGTAGTCGCTAATCATCTCATTGAGATTATTTTGCTCAAACGCTTCCGTGTCCGCGTCAATCGCAAAAACATTTATGCAATCTCTAATGATTAATAAAATCTTATCTATCGGATTAACCGCTCCTCGCAACAAGGAGACAAACTGATTGTAAATAAAATCGTCGTCGTATTGCGCTTCTTTCATCTTTTGCCAAAAGACCTCTTTCAAGTCCTCCCATTCGCTTTGATGATAATTGTACGATAGTTTGAACTCAAACTTTTCTAAGCTATATCGATCCGCCAAATATTGACCATAAACGCTTTCTAATGCCTTCTTCCCTTCTTGCGCGCCATCTTCGGTATTCCACACTCCGTTCACAAAATATATAACCGTCGATAACGCCTTGCACTCTTCGCTCTCCTCGTCGTAGTAATACCCGTCTTGGCAGTTTGACAACCGCGGTAACCCAACCATTTCAAAGCTGTAGCGAAAATCGTTATCTCCTAGTCCAAGCTGTCCGTATTGATTCTGTCCCGCAGCCCATAGCGAGCCGTCCTCCTTTAACGCCAGAATAGTATAGTCTCCCGCGGCTACACTTTTGATATTTGATATATTCTGAACCTTTGAAAAAGCGCCTTTGTTGTCGCAAAACGACGGAACATAGCCGATTACCGCTTTCCATATATATCCGCAAGCGGTTACATAGTTGTTCAGCGCTTCAATATCGACGCTTAGTAGCGTTCCGCCCATTCCCGGCGCAACCCATAGATCGCCGGAGGTATCCAACGCTAAAGCGTAATCATACGAGGCAAAGATCGCTTTAATATGCGCTAAAGGAACTAGCTCTTCTACGGGAATATTTACGCCGCCGCCCCAATGTAGGTCTTTGATCGCTAGTAGAAATTGCGAATACCGATCTTCGTTTTGAGAGGGGAAAAAGCCTATGCCAAGCTCGCCTACTCCGTTGTAACCCGAAGCGAACAGATTGCCGTCCGCGTTGAGTATATAGCCGCTCTTATAGCCGATAGCCGCGCTTTTGATATTTTCAGCGTATGGCGCCTTGTCGAAATAGAAACGATCTACGGCGTCTCCAAGCCCAAGCTGTCCGTAGGTATTATCGCCTAGCGCCCATACTTCGCCTAGACTATTGACGACCAAAACGCTATCGTAACCCGCCGCTATGCTTTTTATGGGCGCCTCGCCCGCCGGAGCGTCGGAAAACAGCGTGGAATACGGTAATATCGCGCTTATACCTAACTGTCCGCGATTATTTCTGCCAGCCGTCCATACTTTGCCGTTATTGTCTAAAGCTACGGAGTGGTTTGATCCAGCCGCTACGCTTGTTATGCCGCCCTGTTCCGTCATGCGCTCGAATATATTGCGCGGATTTTGATCGCCGCTTCCTAGCTGCCCGTAGTCGTTGTTTCCCGTAGCCCAGATAGCGCCTTTGTCGTCCGCGACTATAGTGTGCGATAATCCAGCCGCTACGCTTACCGCTTTTCCATAGCTCCAATAGATTTAACTTTAACAAAGCTATGGCTATCGTTGTTATCTCCTATTCCCAGCTGTCCTTTGTCGTTGGCTCCCGTAGTCCATAGATCGCCTTTGGAATCTAAGATAACGCTGTGATAACCGCCAACGACAATTTGAGTTATCTCGCGATCTACGATAACGGTAGCGGAGGCTTGAACGGAGTTATCGGCGACGGAGGTCGCCGTAACTTTAGCGGCGCCTATGGCTTTCGCGGTTACATTTCCGTCTTGGTCTATCGATATTACGGAGGTATCGTTGCAATCCCATATAAGAGAGAGGTTTGTGGCGTCTTGGGGAGTAAAGAGGGGTTCAAAGATATAATCTTGGCTTTTCCAAAGGACGATTGAGCTTGGAAGGGAGATCGATTCAAGAAGCGTATCGCCGCCTGCTTCCATTACCCTAAAGCCGTTTTGGGCGGAAGCGTCGGGGGGTCGAGTCGATGTTGGAATCGTCTCCGCAACCTAACAAGGTTAAAGCGATCGCCAAGCAAGCGAAACGGCGAGAGGCTCTCATAATGTCGTATCCTTTTGCGCTCCAAACTACGCTGTTTTCGGCGAACCAAACCGAAAACGAAATAGCGCCGCTCGCGCGCGTTTAATGTTTTGAGACAATCCTACGCGCGCTAACCTTAATCTACGCTTATGGTTTGCGTATTTAAGGTAAAAAATCAACATAATTTGTCAAGAAACCAATAAAGATGGCAAAAGCGTTCTTTGAGATATAATCCGCGATTACGCTCAAGGCGGTTAGCGCCTAAGAAAGGTTTGGATCGATGGGGATTATCAAGAGTTTGCTTGATCAGGATTTATACAAGATCACTATGCAGCGGGTCTATTTTCACCGCTTCTCTAACGCTACGGCGCGTTACGAGTTTCGTTGCCGCGACGAGAGCGTTGTTTTCACCGAAGCGATGTTCGCCGAGATCGACGCGGAGATTAAAGCGCTCGACAACCTTAAGTTTGAAAAAGAGGAGATCGACTATATCGGCGATCTCTACTATATGAAAGAGGCGAGGGGCTATCTGGAGTTTTTGCGCCTGTTTCGGCTAAACAGCGAGTATATCCGCGCCGATCTTCGAGAGGGCAAGCTCTCTATCGTCGCCGAAGGACCGATCTGGCTTGCGTCGATGTATGAAATTTTTGTGTTGGCGATCGTAAGCGAGGTCTATTTTAAGCGCGCGGCGCTCGGCGATCTCGCCGTTGGGCGCGCGCGATTAGACGCCAAAATCGACGCGATCAAACAACGGGACATACCTTTCAAATTCAGCGATTTTGGGACGCGGCGGCGATATAGTTTGGCGTGGATGGACGAAGTTATTGCCGCGTTAGCCAAAAACTTTGACGGCGCCGTTTTCACGGGAACTTCCAACCTCTACTTCGCCAAAAAATACAACCTTATCCCGATGGGGACGTTAGCGCACGAGTATCTCTGTTTGGGGCAGGCGCTAGACGTGGTAACGATCGCCAACAGCCAGCGTTTTATGCTGCAGACATGGGCGGACGAGTATCGCGGCGATCTGGGAATCGCGCTTAGCGATAATCTAGGATCGGACTACTTTTTTCAGCACGATTTCGACAAGTATTTCAGCCTGCTTTTCAGCGGCGTTAGGCAGGATAGCGGCGATCCGATCGAGTGGGGGCGCAAGACGCTCGAACATTACGAAAAATATAGGATTGATCCGCGCTCGAAAACCTTAGTTTTCAGCGACGCTTTAGATTTTCCGCGCGCCTTTGCGATCAATCGCGAGTTTTACGACAAGGCGAACGTGGCGTTTGGAATCGGCACAAACCTTACCAACGATATGGGCGTTAAGCCGCTTAATATCGTTTTCAAAATGGTAAGCGCCAACGGCAGACCCGTAGCCAAACTCTCCGATTCTCCCACAAAACTGATGTGCGAAGATCAAGGCTATGTCGAATATCTAAAGAGCGTGATAGATCGAGGCTTGTCGCCAAGCTCGCGTCAAAGCGATCGGGGCGGCGTTGAGCAGGTCTAAAGGTTTTGCGATTGAGAAACAAGCCTGCGAATGGCTTGTCAAACGGGGTTTTGAGATTATCGATCGTAACTTTTATGAAAAATTCGGCGAGATCGATATTGTCGCCGCAAAAGAGGGCGTTACGCATTTTATCGAGGTAAAAAGCGGCGAAAATTTCGATCCGATCCACGCCGTTACGCCCGCGAAATTAGCGAAAGTTATCAAAACCGCCGAAAGCTGGCTTCAAAAACGCCGCTGCAACTCCCCTTTTTTGATCGACGCTCTGTTGGCGCGCAAAAACGAATTCGAGTTGATTGAAAACGTAACTATATAAAGTTATAAACGAACGACGCGGGTGCGCGAAAGCAGATCGTGCAATGTTTTCTTATCCTTGCGAAACGCGGGAAGCAAAACGCCGACGATGCTGATAAAGCTGACGCATTCGCAGACAAAGCGCCAGCAGGCTTGCCAAATATACATCGTCTTATCCGTCTTGGAATCTAAAACGATCAGACGCATATATTTTTTGCCGGGCGTGTATCCTTTGCGCACCCAGAACGAAATTACGATTAACGCTAGGAGCGCCGTTTGAGCCGACCACGCGATCAGCGGACGTTTTTCGTATCCGATCGCAAGATTGATTGCGAAAACGAGCGGAACGAGAATCATAAAAATATCGACCAACGACGCGGTAAAGCGCGCCCAAAATCCGGCGGGTTTCAAAGAACTCATAGGCGATCATAGAGAAAAAACGATAAAACTCCGCGTTAGCGCTTTAAGGCGCTAACGCGATCGTTATCTTTGCGTTTTAACGAACGTTCGCGTATGCGGCTAATACGCTTAAAATCAAGAGTAGGTTAAAGATAATAATCAGCGCTATTACCAATTTTATTACCCATTGATGAGTTCCGCCGTGGAGCGCCATCGTGGCGACGCGATCCTCTTCGGTCGCGTATTTGTTTTCGATCGCCGCTTTAAGTTCGCAGTATCGTTTGATAATAAAATACGACGTAAAACCGCCGACAATAATTGCGACAATCAACGTTACGCATCCCCAACCAACAAAATACCCCGCTACTTCAGATAAGTTATTCGGATTTACCAAGCCGCGCTCTATCTCATAAAGCACCCGACTCGGAGCAACGAGACGCGCAAGCATGAATAAAACGAGGTTTGTCCCCCAAACGACCAAAGCCGCCAGATAGGTTTTACGATAAAGCGGAAATAAAGCGCCGCCGAAAAACGCCCACCACGACCATTTCCAGCATAGTCTTGGAGCGCCCAAGCTCGCGGCGCGTTCGTATAGATCGCGGTAAAAAGGCATTTTTGACGGCTTTTTTACAAATGCCGCCAACATCTTTTCGTCGTAATCGCTCCATTGCGAAGTAGCCATCTTGACCTCCTTGCCATTTTACCGCAATTATAACGCGTCAATCCTTACGCGTTTTCAGCCGATCGGATCGCCTTGCGGCGGCGGCAGCGCGCGCTCCGCGCGTTGGCGGTTCTCTTTTGATCGCGTTAATCGCGCAAGAGTTTATTTTCTCCCATATATTGCAAACAACTTGCAATCGCCGAGTTCGCACGCTTTGCGAGCGTCTTTTGCGGCGTTTTTTAGATCGCCTAATTTACCGTAAGCATTTCCGCGATTATTGTAAGCGTTCACTAAGTTTGGATCAATCTTAATCGCTTGCGTGTAATCGGCGATCGCCTTGCTATAGTCGCCTAAATTAGCGTAAGCAAGTCCGCGATTGTAGTAAGCGAACGCATAGCCTGAATTGATCTTAATCGCTTGGTTGTAATCCGCGATCTCTTTACTTGTATCGCCTAAATTTTTGTAAGCAAGTCCGCGATTATTGTAAGCAAGCGCTAAGTTTGGATCGATCTTGATCGCTTGATTGTAATCCGCAATCGCTTTGCTTGTATCGCCTAACTTATAGTAAACGAATCCGCGATTATTGTAAGCGTTCGCTAAGTTTGGAGCGATCTTGATCGTTTGCGTGTAATCGGCGATCGCCTTGCTATAGTCGCCTAAATTATAGTAAGCGAGTCCGCGATTATTGTAAACAAGCGCTAAGTTTGGATCGATCTTAATCGCTTGATTGAAATCCGCGATCGCTTTGTTATGGTCGCCTAAATTTTCGTAAGCGAGTCCGCGATTGTTGTAAACGTCCGCATCGTTTGGATCGATCTTGATCGCTTGGTTGTAATCGGCGATCGCTCTGCTTATGTCGCCTAAATTATAGTAAGCGACTCCGCGATTGTTGTAAGCGCCCGCTAAGTTTGGATCGATCTTAATCGCTTGGCTGTAAAGTTCGAGCGCCCCTTCAAAATCGCCGCGGTTATATGCGCTCACGCCTCGATTAGACGCCTCCTCCGCAGCGCTCGTTTTGAATAAAAAAGGTATAGAGACGTTTAGGCAAAGCGCTATTAGCGCGATCGCCGCTATTTTTAAGAGTTTATTTATAAAGAGAGCTTTCATTGCGGCGCTCTCGTTATAGGCGCAAAAACCCTTTGCGGCGTTTGATCGGCAAACGAAAAACGCTTTATCCTATCGCAAACGCGAACTAACAGGGGAATAGAACTTTTAGCTTTACAAAGCCGTCGCCCAGCGATCATCGTTTGATCTCCTTTTGCGCGTAAAATTGGCAAATTATAGACCATATCAGCATAAGAATATCAAAAAACCGCGACGCTTAACCAATATCCGCTTTATGAACCGCCCTTTGCGCTCCCTTTTCGCTTTACCGATCGTCCTTTGCCCCGCCCCCCGCTATTTTCGCCCCCATCCCCGCGCGGAGCGATAGGGCGGTTCCGCCCGTAATCGCGTAGGAAGGCGGATACCCATCTTTTAAAGATCGTTGTTATGGGTTCCCGCATTCCTAAGCGCCTTATCGCCGTGCCTTTCGGAGCGGGCGCTACGTTGGAAATAACAATACGCGCAACATGTTAATCGCTAAAAACGCTAACTTCGGTAAAGGCTACGCGATTGTCGTTGTCGCCTAAACCAAGCTGACCGGCTTCGTTATTTCCCGCCGCATAAACTCTGCCGCTCTTTGATAGCGCGAGGGAGTGAAAGCCGCCGACAGATATAGCGACAATGGTTTTAGCGCTTAAACTTGT
>JAIRNH010000013.1 GCA_031258155.1 Helicobacteraceae bacterium
CTGAACGATAACGCAAGGTTGCTTGTCTCGTGTTTTAGTCCGTCAAATACGGTAATGCTTCTAAGCGGTTCGTCTGGATGTTCGTATATTACCGCCAGCATCCAACCGGCATAGGTGCCATAGTAGTAGCCGTGCAGTTTGGATTGAACCCCTTTAACGTAGTATTCGCCGTTTAGTTGATCGGGGTTCATCAGATCTGTTACGTCCGATACCATCATATAGTGATCGGTGCCGTCGCTTGCGGAAAGATAGATTTTATCGACCGTAACGGGCGAATAAGCGGACGAGCCCGGCGTCCTTAGCTGTATCGTATCGGAATATTTAACCGCTATCGCCGCCGTTTGGTCGTGGTTAAGGTCGCAGCTGGTGTAAGTAGAACCGTCATTTCGCCTTGAGCAGCTGGTGGTGTTATTGGGATAATCCGCTTCGGCCGCAGGCTGATTATAGGTAGTGTTTATATTGCCGCGCGCTTTATTGGGTAAGCGTCCTATCGTATACAACTTAGCCTCCACAAGCGTGGAGCCGGTAGGCAGGTTTAGCTTAGCCATTGTGTTAGACAGGTGAATCGAGCCTATAAGCGATCCGTCGTCTTTAACATAGGCGTAGAGCATATTGTCGTCTTCGTAGGTTCTATGTCGAGAGGTTGCTTGCGCGCCGGCGCATGAGGCGGTAGGGGCGGTAATGTCGCCGTAATAGTTACCAACCGTGTGACCTCCCATATCAGAACCTGGCAAGCATAGCGACGTATTGCCAATGGCCGCAATATCGCCTTTAAGCTCGATCTGCGAACGTTTTGCCACAGTAAGGTCTCTGACCGGTATGTTGTCTCTCACCTGAAGCGCGTTATTAACGGTATAAGAACCGCGAACGGGACCCGCGCAGGCACCGCTTGAAAGGTTGCCGCTGTAAAAGGTAAAAGTAACGCTATACGTTCCCGCAACTGTTGGCGCGCGCAAGTTTTCCGAACTAAACGAGCGCGTAGCGGTTGTAAATCTACTATTAGCATGGTTGAAATGGACGGGAGCAAGAGAGCCTATTTTAACGCTTGTGCAACCCCAGTTATCGTTGATTCCCGTAGAGCCGGTAAGCGAAGCTCTTACTTGAGCGTAAACTCTGGCGCCTTTACCCGTTACCAAAGGCTTTACAATATCGCCCGTATTTCTCGATCGCAGTCCCGTCCTGCTATCGTTATTGTTTACCGTCGCGGTAATCGCCCACGCTTCGCTACATACGCCAAACGCCAAAACAAGCGCGATCGAGCGCGCGAATAGTTTCGCCGCAAATCCCGCTTTTGCGATCTTTTGCGTTATCCCCAATCGCGGAGGAAATCGGGTATCTATGCTTTGACGATCGGCGCCGAGGATTTTTATCGCGTTCGCCGCTCTCGTTATTCTCCCCGCGCCCGCAACTTCGGCGTTAGCGCGTTTATGATCGTTTGCGCCAAAGATAGCGTGAATTTGTCCCGTCGGTTGCGAAAAACAAACGCGGCTCACAAAACGCGAAAGCGCCGCCTTGATCTCTCGCGCGGGATTTAGCCAATCTGCTTTAACGCCAAAGCGCGAACAAATAGTATCGTTACGCATAATAGACTCCTTCTTTACCGTTGCCTATTGTTTGTCGTTTCGGCGATTTGACGTTCGCTAAAACGAAATGATATTCTCTCGTCCAAATATTCAATTGATTCGCGTTTACCAGATCGCGTCCCCGCGCAATCAAACGCATAACTAATCGCGACGCAAATCCCGCTTTTGCGATCTTTTGCGTTATCCCCGCGCCCTCTTTATCATGCGGAGCGATAGAGGCGCAAGCGCTTTGTAATCGAATGTCCGCAGATACGCCGAAGGCGCGAGAGAGATGGATTCCCGCCTTCCTACGCGCCTGCGTTCGCAAGCGAACGGGCGGGAAACGACAATCCGCGTCGTTCCCGCGCGCAAACGCTAAGGTTATCGGGCGTATCGCCGCGCCGATCGCGGCTTGATAATTTCGCTTCAAACAAGCGCAAAGCCGCCCCGCTTTGCCCCCGCGCGAAGATTGCGATCGCGCTTTTGGGCGGCTATCGCCCTCTTTAGCTCCGCCCGCAAAAGCGCGGGCTACAATCGGTATCGTTAAAGCCGCGAAGGACATTAACGCGAACGCAAACCTTCTCATGGGATCCCCTTTGGATAGAATTACGGCAATTATATCACGGTTTAAGAAAAATTAAGATAGCGCTTCGCAAAAAATTTCCTCTAAAGAAAGCGAAATTCGTATTCTTGTCGTTCTCGCCCCCTTCCTTTCCTCAACTTTGCCTTTCTCTCTCTCTTTGCAACGCCGTTTGACTAAAATCGCTAAAAACCGCCCTTTTAGTCCCCCGCGCTTTCTCCCCCTCGCCCCTTCCCCGTCATTCCCGCCTCCCCTTTCGTCATTACCGCGTAGGCGGGAATCCATCTTTAATGACCGTAGTTATGGATTCCCGCTTGCGCGGGAATGACGAAAAGTGGCAAAAGAATGACAGGAGTATGGATATCCGTCTATGCGTATGACGAGAATGTGGATTCCCGCTTGCGCGGGAATGACGTAAGGGGGCGCGGGAATGACGAGAATGCGGATTTCCGCGTTCCCACACATTCTCCTTCGCGCCTTGCGCTCCTAGTGGAGAGCGGGCGCTTCGCGGCGTTTTGCTAATTAGATTCGTTCATCTTCGCCAAAAACTCTTCGTTGTCCTTTGTCGTCTGCAGTTTGGAATAGACGAACTTTAGCGCCTCGATCTCGTTTTTCATCTGGCTCATAGCGGCGCGCAAAGCCCAGACTCTTTGCAGTTTTGACGGCTCTTGCAACAGCTCCTCTTTGCGCGTGCCGGATTTCACCACGTCGATCGCGGGATAGATGCGCCGATCGGCGATGTCGCGGCTAAGGATAATCTCCATATTGCCCGTGCCTTTGAACTCTTCGAAGATCACCTCGTCCATTCGACTGCCCGTATCGATCAGCGCCGTCGCCATAATCGTCAAGCTGCCGCCGTTTTCTATGTTTCTCGCCGCGCCGAAAAACCGCTTTGGCTTGTGTAGCGCGTTAGCGTCCACGCCGCCCGTTAAGACCTTGCCGCTGCTTGGCGTAACCGTGTTATACGCGCGCGCCAAACGGGTGATCGAATCTAGCAAGATCACCACGTCTTTGCCTTTTTCGGTCAAACGCTTAGCCTGCTCGATCACAAGCTCGGCGACGCGCACGTGGTTTTGCGCGGGCATATCGAAGGTGGAGCTATACACCTTGCCCTTGACGCTGCGCTCCATATCCGTAACCTCTTCGGGGCGCTCGTCCACCAGCAGCACGATCAGGGCGATTTCGGGGTGATTTTTCGCGATGCCGTGCGCAAGCTCTTTGAGCAGTTCGGTTTTGCCGCTTCTAGGCGGCGCGACTATTAACCCGCGCTGCCCCTTGCCGATCGGATCGAATAGATCGATAATCCGCCCCGTTAGTTTGAGCGGATCGTATTCCATACAGATTTTTTTGTCGGGATAGAGCGGCGTCAGGTTATCAAACAGCGGACGGCGCTTCGCCTCTTCGGGCGGCAGATAGTTGATCGCCTCGATCTTTAGTAGCGCGGAGTAGCGCTCCTGATCTTTGGGCGCGCGCACCTGACCCGTTACCACGTCGCCCGTACGCAGACCAAAGCGGCGTATCTGCGTGGCGCTTACATACGCGTCGTGTTCCGTGTTGGAAAAGTTGCCGTCGATCGCGCGCAAGAAGCCGTAACCGTCGGTCATAATCTCCAGCATGCCGCTAAGCAGTATGTAGCCGCCTTGCGTTACCTGAGTTTTCAAAATCTCAAACATCAAATCCTGACGTTTGAAGTCGTTGGGGTTTTCTATGCCCGCCTCGGCGGCGAGGGCGATAAGCGAGTCTATGCTTTTAAGCTGCAACTGCTCGATCGTGATGCCTTCGACCGGCGCGTGAGCGCGGGCTTTTCTATATGGGGAGCGTCCGGATTGTTCTGTTGGTTCGTTCATATACACTCTCTGGAAATTTCTAAAGTAGCGCTTTATAATGCGGTTATAAGCGCAATTGTAGTTTCGTTTCGCTTAAACTTACACTTTTACGCGCCCTTCTAGCGCGCGAGAAAGCGAAATCATATCGACGTTATCCAAACTTACTCCCGTCGGAACGCCCTGCGCGATCTTGGAAAAGATTAAGCCATACGGCGAAAGACGCTCCTCTATCAGATAGATTAGCGCGTCGTTTTGCACGCTTGGGACGAAAGCGAAAATCACCTCTTGCATTTTACAATCTTTGATCGCTTTTTCAAGTTTTACGAAACTCTCTTCGCTTTCATACACGAAATACAGCCCGTTCCACAATCCGTTCTCTTCGAGCGTGAAAATGTCCTTGGCGCTCAGAACGACGCAAATTTTGCTTTTGTCGCGCTCTTCGTCCGAGCATACGCCGCACAGCTCGTTTTCGCTTAAAGCGCCGCATCTGGCGCAAACTTTAGCGACGGCGACCGCGCTTTCAATAGCGTGAGCGAGTTTTAACGCCGCGCCTTTATCGCGCATAACAAGCTCGAACGCGATGTTTTTGGCGCTTTTTCTGCCGATCGCCGGCAGGCGCGTCAGCGCTTCTACAAGATTTTGGAAAGCGTCGAGATGAAAACGCATTGTGAAAGCCTATCAAATTCGCTACAATTTCGCCCCAAAATCCTAACAAAACGCGAGAGGTATATGGACGATTTTGATTATTATGCCGTATTGGAGATTGACAGAAACGCCACAGCCGAAGAGATCAAGCGCGCGTTTCGCAAGGCGGCGGTTAAATATCATCCGGATAAAAATCGAAACAATCCGGAAGCCGAAGCCAAATTTAAGCAAATCAACGAGGCTTATCAGGTTTTGAGCGACGAGAACAAACGCGCGCTATACGATCGCTATGGCAAAGAGGGTTTAGGCTCGCGCGGCGGCTCGGACTTCAGCGATATTTTCGGCGATTTCGCCGACGTGTTCGATTCTTTCTTTGGCGGCGGGCGCAAACGATCTAGCGGGCGCGATAAAGAGGCGCTAGATATAGCGATTGAACTCAAAATATCGTTTATGGAAGCCGTTTTTGGGTGCAAAAAGACGCTCAAGTATCGTTACCTAAAACCGTGCGCGACATGCAAAGGGGCGGGCGGCAAACGCAAAAAATGCGATTATTGCGGCGGGCGAGGACAGGTTTATCAGCGGCAGGGTTTTATGACCTTTTCGCAAACCTGCCCAAAATGCGGCGGAACGGGCGGCATTCTTGAAACCGTATGCGAGACGTGTAAGGGCAAAGGCGCGATCGCGATCGACGATAGCTTGGAGCTTACGATTCCCGAAGGCGTGGATAACGCTCAAAGGCTTAGAGCGAACGGGCGCGGCAATTTAGGGTCAAGCGGCGCGCGAGGCGATCTCTACGTCGTCTTATCCGTAGCGGACGATCCGGCGTTTGTCAGGCAAGATAACGACGTGTATGTGGAAGCGCCTGTTTTTTTCACGCTTGCGGCGCTCGGCGGCTCGATTGAGGTGGCGACGTTGCGCGGTAAGCGCAATCTAGAGATAACCAGAGGAACGCGCGACAAATCGCAAATCGTTATTCGCGGCGAAGGGATCAGAACCGCCGCGAGCGGGAGAACGGGCGATATGATCGTGCAGGTTAAAATCGTCTATCCAAAAAAATTAACCGAGGAGCAAGAGGCGCTACTCAATAAACTTCACGAAAGTTTTGGACAAGAGAGCATAGCCCATAAGAGTTTTTTTGACGAGATAGCCGATCGGGTAAAGGGCTGGTTTAGTTAAACGTTCGGCAGCCGCGCAGACGAACGCGATCCAAACGCCCGCTTCGCGGCAATAACAACCCGCGCCATACCGTCCCTCCCCGTTATACCCGCGACAACGCGTATCCATCTTTTTGACGATCGTTGTTGTGGATTCCCGCCTTCCCATGCGCCAAACGTAAGCAAGCGAATGAGCGTTTCACGGAAACGACAACCTTCCCCGTCATACCCGCGTAGATGGGTATCCATTTTTTTGATGACCGCGGGGATGGATTCCCGCCTTCCTCCGCGATTACGGGCGGTAAACCGCCCTATCGCTCCGCGCGGGAATGACAAGAATGTGGATGCCCGCCTTCCTATATGCGCCTTGCGTTCGCAAGCAAGCGGGCGTTTCGCTGAAATGACGCGGAGCGGCGCGGGAACGACAAAAGGCGCCGATTTTAGCGCCAGCTTGATTTAAGTCTCTACCGCCGTTTTTCGCTTTTTCGGCGATCTGCTTTTTAATCGAGGGGTTGCGGGCTAAAAAGATTTGGCGCGACATATTCGTCGCTTTTGCGTTCGGCGGCAAGCCGCCGCCTTTATCGAGCGCGCGCCGTTAAACCCCGCCCGCCGTTTAAAAAAAAGCGCTTTAACGAAACTCGCGTTTCAAAACGCCGTTAAGAGGGCAGAAACGCGCGGGCTGCGCGGATAACTAGTCGCCCAAAAGACCTTTCGCGGACAAAAGCTGTTCCAAATCGCAGTTTCCAAGATCGCAAGCGGCGGCGGCGTCTTTCGCCGCCTTATTCGTCTCGCCCGTTTCGATATACGCGCGAGCGCGATACTGGTAGGCGTAGTCAAAGTTCGGATCGATCGCGATCGCCCGCGTGAAATCGGCGATCGAGGCGTTGTATTCGCCCAAAGCGAAGCGGGCTACGCCTCTGCTTTTGAACGCCGAAGCGTTTTTTGGATCGATCTTTACTACGACGTCGTTGTCGGCGATCGAGGCGTTGTATTCGCCTATATAGTAATATGCGTTAGCGCGGTTCAAATAGGCGTTGAGGTGTTTGGGATCCGTTTCGATCGCCAGCGAATAGCTCTCGATCGCCTTCGCGTAATCGCCGCGATCGAAGGCTTTTGATCCCTCCTTAAACCATTCGTCCGCGCTTTGAGCGGATAAAAAAGAACAGAGCGCGGCGGCGTATATAAGCGATCTCATCTAAATCGTCTCGGAATGCGCGGGTTGATCGTCCGCATAATCGACGGTTAGTTTTTTGATCATATCCGCTTCCGCATCGGCGATCAGCTTCGCGCCGTCGATATTTTTGTCGCCCGAAGCGACGCCGAAAATGGCTGTCGCTTTAAATTTGGAGCTATTAAACTCAAACTCCTTGTTATTGATTGCGTCCGCGATTTTTCTCGCGATTATCCTAAGCGCCTCGCGATTGTCGTTGCGCGACAGAGCCGCCAAGCGATTTGATCCGATTCTATACAGCGTATCGTCGATAGCGCTCCCTCTGCGCATAATCTCGCCAATTTGTTTCAAAACGCTATCCGACGCGGCTAAATAGAGCGCGTCGTCGTCGCAATGAAGTCGCGCGCCTATTACAATCAAACCAAACGGTCCCTTGTCGTCTAAATCCTCTAGCAACGCTCTGCGGTTATACAAGCCCGTCGCTTCGTCGATTGTTAGGGGCGGCAGAAGTTTGGAGTGCGTCAGGCGCATATGATTGGCGAAATCGTCAAACTCGGTAACTCCCATCGGCTCTATCCGAGCGGCTTTGCGCGTTCCAAGACGATACGAGAATCTAGCCACCATATCAAGCGGACGAACGATACTTTCGGTTAGCAATCTCGCCGTTCTGGCGCTTCTTAGGCAAAACAGCAGATAAAAGAGCAAAACGGAAGCGGTTATGATAACGGAGATATAGGTCAAGTTTCTATACAGCTCGGCGCCGACGGCGTCTATCTCGGCGATCGGCGCGCCGTAAACCAACCTCAGAGGCGTTCCGTCTATATCCGTTTCGATCAGCTCGAATCCGTTTTGAGTTTCTCCGGAAAAGTATCTTGTTTCGTCGAAGCCGCCCGCCGTCGCGCCATACAAGATCGCTTTGTTTTGCGTGTCCGCGATAAACGTGAAACCGTTTTTCGGCGCGGAAATGTTACGTAAAGCTCCGTCGAACAGCTTCTCGTTGGACAACTCGAAACCCGCGACGCCAATCGGACGGGAAGCCGCGAAAACCGGCGCGGCGATCTTCAAGCCGCCGTTAATGGAAAGCCGCCACTGCTTGCGAGGGTTTTTGCGAACGCTCTCGTATAAGGATTCCTTAGAGGTGGAGTTAATATCGATCGACGAAATCGGAGGGTATGTCAAAACAAACGGGTCTTCAAGATAAACGAATCCGCTTGAAACGGGTATAGCGTTTGTCCGCGCCTCTAAAAGCGGCAGAAGCAGCAGCAGTCTGCCGGCTTTTTTACGCGCGTCTTGGTTTAACTCGTTTGGCGTGTAAAAGGTAAAAGGTTTTTTTTGCTCGTTTTTATACAGATCGCCGTCTTTATAAAAAGTCGCGTTGTAGCTAAAACGATCCGAATAGGTAAAAATCTCGTTAGCCTGCGCGGAGAGGGCGAGCGCGTCTTCGCCGATCAGAGCGATCTTCTCGCGCAACGTTTCAGCCGTAATCGACGTAATGGCGCGCGCCGTTTTGTCGAAAGCGTCGCGGTAACGCTCTTCATGCGTAACCGCTTGAGCGCCTATGAGCAAAAAAAGCGCGATAAGCGGAATGCAAACGCACAGAAACTGCCAAACGATCAAACGCTTTGTAAACGAAGTGATTTTTGAACCGATCGTATTCATCGCGAAAGTTTAAACCAAAAAACCTAAAAGACTAAGGCGTTTTTAGCTAAAACCCCGCCTCTATTCTTGTTTAAACGAGGCTTTATATGGCAAAAAAGGCGTTGATTTCCGTAAGCGACAAGAGCGGCGCGGCGGCTTTCGCCGAGGCGCTAGTCGCAAACGGCTACGACATTATCAGCACGGGCGGCACGTTAAAGGCGCTGCTCGCAAGCGGTATAAAGGCGATCGAAGCGGGCGATCTGACGGGATACGGCGAGCTTTTTGGCGGGCGCGTTAAAACCCTGCACCCGATCATTCACGGCGGTATTCTCTTTCGGCGCGACGACGAGGCGGATCGCCTTCAAGCGGCGCAAAAGGCGCTCGAGCCTATCGATCTCGTCTGCGTAAATCTCTACCCGTTCAAGGAGACGATCGACCGCACCGACGATTTTGACGAGATTATCGAAAATATCGATATTGGCGGTCCCGCGCTGATTCGATCCGCCGCTAAAAACTTCAAATCGGTAATCGTCGTTACCGATCCGAGCGATTACGAAGCGGTAGCGGCGGCGATCGCGAATAAAAAGGACGATTACGAATTTCGCGCCGCTCTGATGATCAAAGCCTACGAGCGCGTCGCTTGGTATGACGCGGTCATATCGGGCTATATGAGCGCGCGCTTTGGCAAAACTCCAAACTACGCGGCGATCGGCGGAACGCTTGTTTCCCCGCTTCGCTACGGCGAAAATCCGCACCAAAAGGGCTTTTTGTATCAATTCGACGATTTTTACTCGCGCGATTTCAAGGTTTTGCAGGGCGAGGCGAGCTTCAACAACCTAACCGATATAAGCGCCGCGATCAAGATCGCCCGCGCCTTCGACGAGAGCGCTATCTGTATCGTTAAACACGGCAACCCGTGCGGCTTTAGCCTGCGCGAGGACCTCTGCGAAGCGTGGGACGAGGCGTTGCGTTGCGACAGCCTCTCGGCGTTTGGCGGGGTCGTCGCGATCAACGGCGGGATCGACAAACGGCTCGCCGAAAAAATAAGTCGAATGTTTATCGAGGCGATCGCCGCCCCTAGTTTCAGCGACGACGCGCTAAAGGTCTTCGCCGCGAAAAAGCGGCTCAAACTCTTCAAAGTCGGAAGCGGCGATCGGCTGCCCAATCTGCGCGATAAGACGGATTTCAAGCATATTTTGGGCGGTTTCGTCTTGCAAGATTGCGACGAGGCAAGCGTAGCCGAGATCAACGCGGCAAAGGTCGTAACGCGAGTAAAGCCGAGCGAGGCGCAAAAAGCCGATCTGCGCGTAGCGTGGATTATCGCCGCCCTGACAAAGTCCAACTGCGTGGCTTATGTCAAGGATCGGACGCTTGTCGCGATCGGAATGGGTATGACAAGCCGCGTCGATACCGCGATCGCCGCGCTAAGAAAAGCCGAGGCGACGAAATGCGACGTTAACGGATCGGCGATGGCGAGCGAGGCGTTTTTTCCGTTTCGAGACTCGATCGACGCGGCAAGCGCGGGCGGCGCGGCGGCGATCGCGCAACCGGGCGGTAGCGCGCGCGATCAAGAGGTAATCGACGCGGCGAACGAACATAATATAGCCATGATCTTTACGGGCGTTCGACACTTCTTGCATTAGACAATCGCGGCGGCTGCGAACAAACATAATATCGTCATGATCTTTACGGGCGCGCCGCTTTTTGCGTTAAACAATCGCGATGGCGATCTTTTAGCGATCGGTTTTATGGATTCCCGCCTTCCTACGCGATTACGGGCGGTAAACCGCCCTATCGCTTCGCTGCGGGAATGACGAGAGGTTTGCGTTTGTTTTTATTGAATTTCCGCCTTCGCTGGTATAACGACAAGATTAAACTGCGATCTGGCGAAATTGCGCGAGATGGATACCCGCCTTCCTTCGCGATTACGAGCGGTAAACCCGCCCTATCGCTCCGCGCGGGTATGACAAAGAGGGTTGTCATTCCCGCACTCCCTTACGTCATTCCCGCGAAGGCGGGAATCCATCTTTTAATGATCGTAGTTATGGATTCCCGCTTGCCTCCGCGATTACGGGCGGTAAACCGCCCTATCGCTCTTTGCGGGAATGACGAGAATGGTTTTCCGTCTTCCTGCGCGCCTTGCGCTCATGTCAAAGCGGGGGCTTCGCGAGAGACAATGCGCGCAATCGCGAGGCGATCGACGCGGCGAACAAACATAATATCGCCATGATCTTTACGGGCGCGCCGCTTTTTGCGTTAGACGATCACGGCGGCGGCGATCTTTTAGCGCCAAAACGCGATTGATTTAACACGCGCTAATAGCTTTTACCGCCGCTTAAAACTCTATATCGTCGGCTATGCCGCCTCCGCGTTCCGCCGCAAACTTAGCCTCATACTCTTTTTGCTTTTCTTGTTGATATTCGATAAACTCTTTCGTCTCCATAAAATCTTCGCTCGATTTTGGCATATACCGCATCGCGACGGATTGAAAATCTCCAAGCCCTATGCCGAAATTATCCAAAATCCACTGCGCGCCGTCCAAGCCGTAGGCGTAAGCGGCGTTTCTCGCGCCGCATAACTCCTCGTAAAAATAGCGATCGGTTTTTATGCGTTCCAGATTCGCTTTGCCTTCAGGCGAAATATTTGCCTCGAGGCTTAGCAGTTTCGGGTTGGTAACGCCCGCGGCAAAATACTGTCCGTAAAGCGCTATGACTTTGGGGTCCTCCCCCATTCTCTGTATCCAAAGCGTATTTATCTCGTCCCATACAGCCTTGTCGATTCCCATCGCTTTGAACACGTTTTCTTCGCTCGTTCCGCCCGCTATTTTAATGACCATTTGAGTGTAATCCTCAAACGAAACGCCGTGTATCGGCTCTAAATTTTCAGCCACTTTTGTCTCCTTTGTTAAGTTTAAAGTCTAAAGCCGATAACATGGTTGAAAATAAACATAACGCCCCTTAATCCGCGCCATGCAATTTTGAACGCCATTCGTCCGCAACTTGAGTCCAATGTTGAGTTTGGTTTGTCTGTTCAAGATACATTTTCTCATTATGCTCTTTAAACTCCGGCAACATGCCGTTCATCTCGTCGCAAACGGCGCGCAGATACTTTTTGTAAAAATCGCTCGAGCGTTTGAGAGCCAAATCTCTTTCAGCGTCAATCGCCTCTATCTGCGTTTTTACCGCCGCTTTATCTTTGTCGCTTTTATGAATGGCGCTAAGTTTTAACTCATGCGCTTTATGATACAGATCGCGTTCGTTTTGTTTTTCGTTTTCGCTCGCTTTAAGCAGATGTTCGCAACGTTTGGCGGCAAGGTCTTTGGCGAGGAATTGTATGTTCCGCGCTTCGGAACCCGGTTCAAAGTTGTTTTGCGCGCCGCACGCGGGGCAGGCGATGTGAACGTTGATGAAAAATATGCGATCTATTGGCAACGAATGTCCGCATTGCGAACAGAGAAATTTATCTTTAGTTTTATTAAAAGCGTCTATTACTCTATTATATTCCTCTTCTAAATCCGCTTTTTCGATATTTCTCAAATTTCTTTCCATATTTAGCAGTAATTCTTCAAGCTCGTCATAACGCTCGCGGCAGGTATTTCTAAACTCGTATAGCGTTTCAAATAGCGGATTAGACATAGCAATCTTGTCTTTTAGATAGTAATAATAGTCTATAACCTCGCTTTCTAGCGCGTCGTGCGCTTTTGACCTAATAGCGTTAATCTGTCCGCATACGCCTAATAACGCTTTGTTATACAGCCTTTTGTTTGGATCGTCGTCTGATTTTCGGATATTGGTTAGCTCTTTGAGCGACGGCTCGTATAGCTCTTTTGCCCTTACGCTTAACCTGTCTATAAACGAAGCCCATCTTGATTGCTTTTGGGCTATTTGAGCTTTTAAATCGTCATACACCTTGGGAGTTGTCCTCCGCCTTAATATATATGCCGTCGGTTAAAACCGCGTCTAAAAATTTGTATCCGCAATACGCGCAGCGCGTTAATCCGTCTTGCTTGGCGCGCGGAGCGCCGCAGTTTGGGCAAAGTTTTGCCTCCGCTTGCGCCCTTTTTATCTCTTCCTCGTTGTAATTTTTTTGTTTTGCGGAGAGATTGATCATGTTTTGCAGAAAATTAACGCTTTTATTTGCCATGTTAAGCGTTAAACTCTGATAGTAAATCCGCCTTTTTGGCTTTATATTCGCCCTCGTCTATTAAGCCGTTTTCAAATAGCTCTTTTAACTTTTTTAGTTTAGCGCCTATGTCGCTTTTATTCTCTTCGCGCGTTTGATTTGTTATGAGGCTAAGCGCGGCGGCTTGAACGATAGCGTCGTTTAACGCGTTTCCTTTTTCGCCTATAGCTTTGGCTTTTTGAAATTCGCCAAATCGTCGTATATCGTTTGTCATATTCATGTTGGTTAAAGAGTCTATATGTCTTAATACTTCGTCGGGTAGCGTAACCGACGTGATAACAAATTGCGTAAGAGCTAACCCAATCTTCGCAAAATAGGGAGCTATAAGCGGTTCTATCTTTTTGCCTAAATTGGTAACATTGGCGGCTATATCCATTACCGGTATTTTTTGCTCGCTTACAATTTCGCCAAATTTTGGAACGATAAAATCTCTTAACTGCGCCTGCAGTTCAAAAATGCCGACCGTCTTGTAAGTTCCCGCGTATTGCTTAAAAAAAGCGCCGGATCTTCTATGTAAATATCAAAACTGCCAAACGCTCTTATCCGAACGTTTCCAAACTCCAAATCTCGTATTAGTATAGGGGCTGGCGTTCCCCATTTATTATTGATAAACGGGTGGGTATTGAAGAAATAAATATCCGCTTTATATGGACTTTCAAAGCCGTATTTCCAACCTTTTAATTTGCTAAAAATCGGGATATTCGCCGTCTTTAGCGTATGCAAACCGCTTTGAAAAACGTCGGCTAACCGCCCTTCGTTTATCAGGAGCGCCCGCTGGCTCTCCCGCACGGTTAATTTCGCGCCGTTTTGTATCTCGCAGCCGTTATCCTCAAACTTCCACATTAAAAGATTCGGATTGGGCGTTACGCATTCGATAATCTCTATAAGCGCCATGCCGCTACGCCCTTTTTGTCTAAGTCTGACAAATTTTATGCGAAACGGGCTTAAACCATTGATCGGCGATAATCGGACGGCAAGGGTCTAAACCGCGCCGCAGTTTATTTATTTTGCGTTTGTTCCTCGATCGTAGGCGGTAAAAACTCTCCGTTTTCTCCAAACGCGGGCGCGTTCTCGCCAAAATCCTCGATCGACAGATCGCGCATAAGATTAAACGCGGCGTTTGTCGGATCGATCCTAGGCGCGCCCGGCTTAATCTGAATCGTCGAATAGATTTTGCCCTTAACAAACGTTCCGTCGTCTTTTAGCGTAACCTCTAATATGGGGGACAAAGCGCGAAAGCCGCTTAAATTCATCATCTCCCAAGTGGCAAAATTGCCCAGCGAATAGGCGATCAAACGGCTTTTATAAATCTCCAGACCTCGCGGCACATGCGGTCCGCTGCCAATGACGAGATCGGCTCCGGCGTCGATTGCCGCGCGGGAGAAAGCTATCAGATCGCCGCGGTTTTCGCCCGAATGAAACTCGCTTCCTTGGATCACATGGATTTTATCGCCGCCCTCCGCGCCGCCATGAAAGAACGCTATCGCCAGATCGGCGCTTTGCTTCTCTTCGGCGACGAGTTTTCGCGTAAGATTTAGATCGTTTATGTCGTGTTGATACCGCGAATTTGGCGCGAAGCCTATTATGGAGATATTCAGATCGTTTACGACTAGGCGCGCTATATCGCCGATTGAACCCGTGTGCGATATGTTTTGCTCGTCTAAAGCTAGACGCGAGTTTTTAGCGCCGAGCGCTCCAAAATCGTTATTATGGTTATTGGCGAGATTCATCGCGTCGAATCCGGCTTCTTTTAGCCGCGCGGCGTAACGCGTCGGCGTTCTGAAGGTAAAGCATCTCGGCGCCTCTCGTTTGCATTTGTCGCTCTTGCCGCCATCGGTCAGCGCGCTTTCAAGATTGCCGATCGTTATGTCCGCCGATCGCAAAATCGACGCGACTTGCTCGAATATGCCTCTGCCGTCGTCGGGCGGGAGCGCGGATTCGTCCGGATAGTCCGTTCCAAGCATAATATCGCCTACGGCGGCTATAACGATCGTTTTTGCCGGCGCGCTTACCTTCGGATCGACTTTCATCGTCGCGCCGCACGCGCTAAGGATAGCCGCTAAAGCAAGCGTCAAGAACGCTTTGGTAATACGCATAAAAAGTTAGTCCAGATCGACAATCGTAATGCGCCGTTGCGGCGCGGGGACGATCTGCTTATCCGGAGGCGTCAAGCCGTTTTCGTTGACGTTTGCCAAACGCGCTTTGAGATTGTCGATCTCTTTTTGCATTTGCGCGATCCGCCGTTTGAGCTTCAAAGCTATATCCACGCCGGCAAGATTGACTCCCATATCTCGCGTCAAACTTAGAACAAACCTGATCTCGTCAATGTCTCTTTGCGAATATAGTCGCACTTTGCCGCCCGATCGCCCGGGCAAAATCAATCCTTCGCGCTCGTATTGACGAAGCGTTTGCGGATGGACTTCCAACGCTCTCGCCACAACGCTGATCATATAAACCGGTTCTTCGTAACTATGCATTTTCTACTCCGGTAGTTTTTCTTGCATTATCTTCAAAAGCGACGAATCTAGTTGATCGGCGTTTGGAATCAACGCCTGCGCGATCAAATACAGATCGCCTCTAGCCCCGCTTTTTCGATTGATCGCTCCAGCCTCGCGCACGCGAAATTTCTGACCGCCTTTCGTTCCCGCCGGAATCTTGAGCGAAACCTCGCGATCGAGCGTTTTAACGCCGATCTTGCCGCCAAAAATCGCAGTTTTGAGCGGGACGTAGATAGTTTTTGTTAGATCGTCGCCGTTACGAGTATATTCGTTCGACGGCTCCACGCGAATGCGCAAAAGCAAATCGCCTCGCGCCGCGCCTCGTATCTGCCGCCCGCGTCCGCGCGCGCGCAAAGTTTCGCCGTCGTTTATGCCCGCCGGTATTTTGATTTTCATCGACTCGCCGTTGGCGTTAATCTGTCTCTCGCCGCCTAAAATCGCAACCTCGAAGGGAATGGAAAGCGCGGCGTTAATATCCGCGTCCGCGCCGCCAAAATTAAAGCCGCCGTCAAAACCGCCCGAATTTTTAAAACCGCTAAATCCGCCGAAACCGCCGCCGCCGAAAATTTTATTCAATATGTCGCCAAGATCAAAATCCGCGCCGCCTTGCGACTTGGCAAAATCGTGGAAGGATCGATTGCCGAACATCTGATCGCCAAACTGATCGTATTGCTTGCGCTTGGAGGGATCGCTAAGAATCTCGTAAGCGGCGTTGATCTCTTTGAATTTTTCCTCCGCTTCGCTCTCTTTGTTGATGTCGGGGTGGTATTTACGCGCCAAGCGGCGATAGGCTTTTTTGATCTCCTCGTCGCTCGCGCCCTGTTCCACGCCCAGCGTTTCGTATAAACTTTTACCAGACATAATAATATCCTCTTGCTTTTTGAGCGGCAATTATAACAAAAAGTTGAGCGCGTATCAATCAAGTTTGTTTAGCGCCGATTGACAAAACAAGGGCGCAAACGCGCTAAACAAACGTTATAATGCGGTATGAGGAAAAAAATTTCAAACGCGATTGAATGGGCGCAAAGGTTAGCGGAGCGCAAAGAGGCAAGTCAAAAAGAGCTAGAGCGTCTTGATCGGCGCATAGCCTATTTTCAAAACGAGAGGTTTGTTCATCTGATAACAACCGCTTTTGTAGGTCTAACGGCTATGATAAGCCTCGTCGTTTTTATAACGCTCGCCAACTATTTTACCTTCGCCTTGCTCGCGGCGCTTACGACGCTGTTTAGCGCCTACGTTCTGCACTACTACGTTTTGGAAAACGGCGTTCAGAAGCTGTGCGATCTCGCCGACAAACTGCTCGAATAGCAAATGACGGTTTGGGTCGATCTCGTCGTTTGCGGCAAACGCGATTTTGTCGGTTAAGCGTCGAGGCTTTCGCCGAAGCGCCCCATTTTCATCAGTTTTTCGTAACGCGCCGCTAAGCGTTCGGACTTATCCAGCCTTGCTAACGCCGCCGCGTTTTCTAAAAAATAGCGTTTGATCGCTTCCGCCGCGCCTTTTTTGTCGCGGTGCGCGCCCACGATCGGCTCGGCGATAATATCGTCGATCAATCCGTAGCCAAGCAGAGCGTCCGGGGTAATTTTGAGCGCCTTTGTCGCCGCTTCCGCCTTTTCGGGATCGTTCCACAAAATCGCCGCGCATCCTTCGGGCGAGATGACGCTGAAAATCGAATAGCTAAGCATCGCCAGACGATCCGCCACGCCAATCGCCAAAGCGCCGCCGCTACCGCCCTCGCCTATTACGACGCTGATCGTAATCGTATCGACGTCGCTTAACTCGTAAAGATTTCTAGCGATCGCCTCGCTCTGTCCGCGCTCCTCCGCGCCCACGCCCGGATAGGCGCCCGGAGTGTCGATCAGCATTAAAATAGGCAGATCAAACTTCTCGGCAAAACGCGCCGCTCTTAGCGCCTTGCGATAACCTTCTGGGTGCGGCATGCCGAAATTGCGGGCGATCTTGGTTTTTGTGCCGCGCCCTTTTTCCTCGCCGATCGCCACGCACGCTACGCCGTCGATCTCGCCTACGAAACAGACGATCGCCGAATCGTCCTTGAAATGGCGATCGCCGTGAATCTCGTGAGCGTCGTCCATTATTAGTTTGATGTAATCGAGCGCGTAAGGGCGATCCTGATGGCGGGCGAGCTGAAGTTTTTGGTAGTCGCTAAGGTTGCCGTAGGCTTTTGAGATAGCCTTTTGCAGGTCTTTTTCAAAACCCGCGATCAATCTTTCGTCGTTGCGGATTTTGGCAAGCTCTAGCTCCTCCTCGATCGGTTTAAGCGGTTTTTCAAACTCCAGATAAAAAGGCAAAAATTAAACCTTTTTGAAAATAATCGCGCCGTTTGTGCCGCCAAACCCGAAATTGTTGCTCATTACGGCGTCAATCTTCGCGCTTCTAGCTACGTTTGGAATATAGTCCAAATCCAGATTATGCTCTACGTCGCGGTTTTCAAAGTTAATTGTGGGCGGTAAAACGCCTTTTTCCAACGCGCTGATCGCAATCGTAGCCTCTATGCCTCCCGCGCCGCCCAAGCAATGCCCCGTAGCGCCCTTGGTGGAGCTAACCGGAGGCACGTCGCCGTTAAACGCTTTTTTGAGCGCAAGCGTCTCGTACCAGTCGTTATATACGGTGCTAGTGCCGTGCGCGTTGATATAGCCAATTTTAACGCCGGGCGCGTTCTTCTCCGCCATTTTAAGCGCGGCGCGCATAGCGCGATAGGCGCCTTCGCCTTCGGGCGCGGGGGTGGTTATATGGTTGGCGTCGCCGCTTTCGCCAAAACCGATCATCTCGGCGTATATCTTAGCGCCGCGCCTTTTGGCGCGTTCATACTCCTCTAGCACGAGCGCGCCGCCGCCTTCGCCCATTACAAAGCCGTCGCGATCGCGATCAAAGGGGCGCGAGGCGCGTTGCGGATCGTCGTTGCGAGTGGAAAGCGCGCGCATAGCGGCAAAACCTCCCACGCCCACTTCGCAGATCGCCGCTTCCGCCGCGATAGCGAGCATAACGTCCGCGCCGTCGAGCGCGATTGTCTTATAGGCTTCGCTGATCGCGTGCATACCGGCGGTGCAAGCGGTTACGCAGGCTAAGTTGGGACCTTTGAGATTATGCGCGATACTGACGAAACCGCCTAACATATTGGCGAGCGCGCTTGGAATAAAAAAGGGCGATATGCGTTTCGGTCCTCTTTCGCCGCATAGAATCGACTGCTCCTCGATACGGGGCAAACCGCCGATACCCGCCGCCGCGCTGACGCCAAAGCGTTCCGATAGCTCCTCGTCAATCAACAGATCGCAATCGGCAATCGCCTCTTTGGCGCACTTTAAGCCTAGTTGGATAAAGCGATCGGCTTTTTTTACCTCTTTGGGGTCCATGACCTCGGCGGGATCAAAATTTTTAACCTCCGCCGCGAACGTAACGCTCAAACGGGAGGGATCAAAAAGCGTGATCGTATTAACCCCGCATTTGCCCTCCGCAATCGCGTCAAACGAGGAGGCGCGATCGCCGCCAAGCGCGCTAATCATGCCTAGACCGGTAACGACAACCCGTCTCAAACTAAGCCTCTAGCCCTATTTCTTGATATTTTCGATGTATTTAATCACATCGCCGACGGTTTTAATTTTTTCCGCGTCTTCGTCGGGAATCTCCACGTCGAATTTTTCTTCTAGCGCCATTACTAGCTCTACCACGTCAAGGCTGTCGGCGTTTAGATCTTCGACAAACCTAGAATCTTCCTTAACCTCGTCCTCGTGGACGCTCAACTGCTCCACCACAATCGCTTTAACATCGTCCAATAACGCCATCGCCTTACTCCTAGTTGAAATTTTGCGCGCATTTTACAAAACGGGCTCTTAATGCCGCTACATATACAGCCCGCCGTTCACTTTCAGCGTTTCGCCCGTTATATATGAAGCCAGATCGCTAAGCAAGAAAGCGACGGCGTTCGCCGCCTCTTTAGCCTCGCCGAAACGTCCCAGCGGTATAGCCTTGAAATAGCTCTCTTTAATTTCGCTAGAAAGCGAATCCGTCATTTTGGTGGCGATAAAACCGGGCGCGACGCTATTAAAGCGCACGTTGCGGCTTGCGCCCTCTTTGGCGAAACTTTTTGTTAAGGCGATCATGCCGCCTTTGCTCGCCGCGTAATTAACCTGTCCGGCGTTGCCCGTTTCGCCTACGACCGAAGCGATATTGACGACCGCGCCAAAGCGGGCTTTGCTCATCGCTTTAAGCGCCTCGCGGCAACCGATAAAACAGCTTTTTAAGTTCGCGTCGATCACCTGCATAAACTCTTCGGTTTTCATACGAATCGCCAGCCTGTCGTTGGTAACGCCGGCGTTATTGACCAGATAGCTTAACCCGCCGTCGCAATCAATTATCGTTTTGATCGCGTCGATAAACGCCGCTTCGTCGGCGGCGTCAAAACCGATAACGGCGGCTTTGCCGCCGCTCGCTTCGATCGCCTCTTTTAGCGCGTCGGCTTCTTTCGCGCCGCTTCTGTAGCCAATCCACGTTTTTAGACCGTAGCTCGCCAACGCCGTCGCTATCTCTTTGCCGATACCCCCGCTTGCTCCCGTGATTAAAACGTTTTGTCCGCTAAACTTCATATCGTTCCTTTAACATTTTAGGCTAAACTCGCGAATTTTAACTTATTTGCTTTATTAAACGCGCCGCTTAAAATAGCGGCTTGTCCATCTCGTTTGGAATCGCGAGCCCCATAATTTTTAAAATCGTCGGCGCGACGTTGTTTAGCCCCCCGTTTTCTATAGCCGTTACGCCTTCGGCTTTGACGAAACACCATACGTTCCCCACCGTGTGGTTGGTTAATATCGCGCCGGCGGCGTCGCGCATCTCCTCGCAATTGCCGTGATCGGCGACAATCATATAGCTATAACCCGCTTTATCCGCCGCCTCGATAATTTTCCCGATATTGCGATCGACCGCCTCGACCGCCTTCAGCGCCGCCTCGTAGTTGCCCGTATGTCCTACCATATCGCCGTTCGCGAAATTAACGACGATAAAATCAAAGCCGTCCTCCGCCGCCTTGACGACCGCGTCGCCCACCGGATCGGCGCTCATCTCCGGTTGCAAATCGTAAGTGGCGATTTTGGGCGAAGGGATCAAAACCCGCGTTTCGCCTTTAAGCGGCTCTTCGATCCCGCCGTTGAGAAAAAAGGTAACGTGCGCGTATTTTTCGGTTTCGGCGGCGTGAAACTGTTTTAGCCTCGCTTTGGCGATCGTTTCGCAAAGCGTGTTTTTTAGGTTGTCTTTCGTAAAGAGTATCGGAAAGTTAAACGCCTTGCTATACTCCGTCATCGTCGCTACGAAAACGTTTCGTTTTTCAACCTCGATCGGTCTAAAGTTAATATCGCCGATAAGCTGCGCGATCTCGCGCATGCGATCGCTGCGAAAATTCAGGAACAAAACCGCGTCGCCGTCTTGCATGCCGTTGTAATACGGCGAAGCGATCGGCTCTATAAACTCGTCGGTAACGCTTTGAGCGTGGCGTTCGTGGCAATACTGCTCCGCCGTCAAAGCCGTCTCTTTAGGCTCGCCCAAGACGATCGCGTCGTAAGCGCGCTTTATCCTCTCCCAACGATTGTCGCGATCCATTCCGTAATAACGCCCGCCTACGCTCGCCAAAGTAAGGCGATCGGTCAAAATCTGCTTTATATCGTTTAGATAAAGCGGCGAGCTTGTCGGCGAAACGTCTCGTCCGTCCGTAAAAAGGTGCAGAAAAACCGTCTTTTGCGCTTCGGCGGCAAGGTGCGCCGCGCCTAGAATGTGATCGATATGCGAATGCACGCCGCCGTCGCTTAGCAACCCTATCAGATGAACGCGCTCGCTTTTGTCTAGCAGATCGCAAAAAACTTTGTTTTGAGCGAAGGTTCCCTCGTCGATCGCCTTTGAGATTTTCACCAAATCCTGATACAAAACCCGTCCGGCGCCGATTGTCAAATGCCCCACCTCGCTGTTGCCCATCTGTCCCTGCGGCAAACCGACCGCCAAGCCGTGCGTGGTCAAAAGCGAATGCGGTAAAGTCGCAAAGAGCTTGTCGTATGTCGGCTTTAGCGCGTTATCAAAGGCGTTATAAGCGCCTTTGGGCTTATCGCCGATTCCGTCGGTAATCACTAAAATTGTTTTTTGTATTTTTTTGCGCGAACCCATTTTTTCGTCCTCTAAAAAGCCTAAGCCAGATTAAGAGTAATATAATATAATCGCCGCCTTAAAATCAGATTAGGTCTTTATATGCTTTACTTCCTTTCGGAGCAACTTCCCTTCAATCTTTTTTCATATATTACGGTTCGATCGGGCGCGGCTTTTTGTATGGCTTTCGCGCTCGCGCTCTGGTTTTTTCCGCGTTTTATCATCTGGGCGAAGCGTCAAGGCGCGACGCAGCCGATACTCTCTCACGTTCCCGCGGGGCATAGAAGCAAGCAGAACACGCCGACGATGGGCGGCGCGGTTTTTACCGTCTGCGCCCTGATCGCCACGTTGCTTAGCGTTAATTTAAGCAACCTCTACGCGTGGGGGGGGATGTTGACCGTCGCGCTATTTAGCTCTATCGGCGTGATCGACGATATTAGAAAAATCTACCACAAACAGAACGACAAAGGGCTATCCGTCAAGCCGAAATTTTTTTTACAGATTCTAGCCGCCGCGATTATATCGGCTCTGCTCCTGTTTGCCACAAACCTAAACACGCTGTTGTATCTGCCGTTTATCAAAGAGCCGATCGCCGATCTAGGCGTATATATGGCTCTGTTCTGGGCGCTGGTTTTCGTAAGCGCCAGCAACGCGGTTAATATCACCGACGGGCTTGACGGGCTTGCCGCCGCGCCTAGCATATTCGCGATCGCCACCCTAACCGTATTTGTTTATATATCGGGACACGCGCAGATGAGCCAGTCGCTTTTGCTGCCAACCATATCGGGCGCGGGAGAGATAACGGTGATCGCCTCCGCCATGCTCGGCGCGCTTTTGGGCTTTTTGTGGTTCAACGCCAATCCCGCCGAAGTGTTTATGGGCGATAGCGGAAGCCTCGCCATCGGCGCGTTTATCGCCTACATGGCGATCGTCTCAAAAACCGAAGCGCTACTTTTGTTGATCTGTTTTATTTTCGTAGTGGAAACCATATCGGTTATCCTGCAGGTGGGCAGTTACAAGCTAAGACGGCGCAGGGTTTTTCTGATGGCGCCGCTACACCACCACTTCGAGCTGATGCGCTGGGCTGAAAACAAAATTATCGTGCGTTTTTGGATTATCGCGCTATTGTCGAACGTGCTGGCGCTAATTACGATCAAAATCAGGTAACGCGCTATGCGAATGACGCTTTTTGGCTACGGCAAAACCGCGGCGGCGATCGCCGAGCGATTTGGCGAATGCGATATTTTCGACGATAAGTTTAAGCAAGAGGAGTCCTTCGGGACGAACAGGCTTTTGCCGATGGATAGATTCGATCCCGATCAATCGACAATGGAGATCGTCTCGCCGGGCATACCGCCAAACCACCCGCAAATACGAAGGGCGAAAAACCTTATCAGCGAATACGATCTCTTCGCCGAATGCTCGCCCTTTTCGATCTGGATTAGCGGCGCGAACGGCAAAACGACGACGACGGAGATGATCGGGCGGCTGCTCAAAAACAGAGGCGCGATCACCGGCGGCAATATCGGATCGCCGCTCGCCGCGTTGGATATGCAAGCGGCAATCTGGGCGCTGGAAACGAGCAGTTTTACGCTCCACTATACGACGCGAGCGCGCCCGAATATCTACGCGCTTTTACCGATTACGCCCGATCATATCGCGTGGCACGGCGGCTTCGAGGCATACGAGGCGGCTAAGCTAAAACCGCTCGAACGGTTGTGCGAAGGGGAACTGGCGATTATCCCCGCGAAGTATAGGGATATACCTACGAAAGCGTTTGCCTGCTACTACGAGACCAACGAAGATATAGCGGAGTTTTTCGATCTCGACGCGACGCGGATTAAGTTTAAGGGCTGCTTTTTGCAAGACGCGCTTGTGGCGCTCGCAATATCTAAAGCGCTGTTTGACGAGAGCGACTACGATCTGCTAAACGGCTTTGTCCTCGATCCGCACAAGATCGAGGAGTTCAAAGACAGGCGCGGCAGACTCTGGATCGACGATTCCAAAGCGACAAACCTAGACGCTACTTTGCAGGCGTTGGATATATACAAAGATCGCCGCATTCATCTGATCTTGGGCGGCGACGATAAAGGCGCGGATTTAACGGCGTTGTTTGAGCGCCTAAAGGAGCTGGACGCGACAATCTACGCGATCGGCTCGAACCGCGATCTGCTTATGAAAATGGCGAGCGATCGCGGTATCGACGCGGTTTTATGCGGTTTTCTCGATATAGCGGTCGCGAAGATCGACGAGAAACTAGGCGATCTAGCGCTCGGACTGCTTTCGCCCGCCGCCGCGAGCTTGGATCAGTTTAGCGGATACAAAGAGCGCGGCGAAAAATTCAAATCCCTCGTAAACGCCTTATAGCCTCGAAACCTTGACGAACGCGAAACGGCGCGGTTCGCACGGGCGCGTATGAGTAGAAGCCATAGCCCAAAACGTCGCCGACGAGACGGTTTTGTCTCTGATATAATACGTCGATCTAGAACGCAAAGAGCGGCGGCGGTTAACGTTATGAACGGATCGTTTGTATATTTGGCGCAAACCGACACCACGGTCGGGTTGCTTAGCCAAGACAAAGAAAAACTAAACAAAATCAAGGGACGCTTAGCGGATCAAAAAATTATCCGCGCCGTTTGCGATCTAGCCGCGCTTAGAGCTTTCGCTAGGGTTCCGATCGCGCATAGAAACCTAGTTAGGCGAGCGAGGCAAACGACCTTTGTCTATCCAAACGGCGAGGCGATCCGCTTGATTTTCGGCGAGCACAGATCGTTTTTTGAAACGATTAAATGGGCGTATTCGACAAGCGCCAACAAAACCGGCGAACGCTTCGATATAGAGTGGGCGCGCGCTCAAGCCGACGCGATCGTAATCGATAGACGCGGGTTGTTTGAAGCCGCGCCGTCTAAAATGTATCGGCTGGGTAAAATGCGCTCAAAAAAAATCAGGTAAGCATGGACAGACAGCAGGCTATTATTCAGATGTTCGACGATATTTCGCCGACGTATGATCGGCTAAACCGAATTTTAAGTTTTGGCGTCGATCGCCGCTGGCGCGCCAACGGTTGTTTGGCGGCGCTTAAAACGTTCGACGGCGACAAAGCCACGCTGATCGACGTCGCGACGGGAACGGGCGATCTGATCCTATTTTGGCGTAAAGCGGCGACGAAGCTACGCAAAACGATCGAGCGGGCAATCGGCGTCGATCCCTCGCAAAATATGCTCGACATAGCGGCGACAAAGCCGTTAAACGCGCTGTTTATCAAAAGCGAGGCGGCGGCTATACCGCTGGAAGATTGCGCCGCCGATCTGCTAAGCGTAAGCTACGGTATTCGCAACGTCGTGGAGATCGACAAGGCGATCGCGGAGTTTTACCGTCTGCTAAAGCCAAACGGCGTGTTGCTCATACTGGAGTTTATGAATCGAAAGCAAAAAACCATCTTTGATCGCTTAGCGTCGTTTTATCTAGGGCGCGTTCTGCCCGCGATCGGCAAGTTTATATCCAAAGACCCGCGCGCGTATAGCTATCTGCCCGAATCGATCGAGAGCTTCTTGACCGCCGAAGAGCTTGCCGACAAACTTAAAAACGCCGGCTTTACGATCGAGCAGATCAAAGACGAGACTTTTGGGATCAGCGCTCGATTTATCGCTAGAAAGCCGCTATGAACGCGCTAAGCGTAAGCGAGCTTACCGCGCAGATCAAGGCTTCGCTCGAAACAAGCTTCAGCGTCGTTTGCGTCAGGGGCGAAACGGGGCGCGTTGTTCATCACGCGAGCGGACACGTCTATTTCTCGCTTAAAGACGGCGGCGCGACCATCGACGCGGTGTTGTTTCGCGCTAACGCAGCCAAGCTGAAATTTCGCTTAGAAACGGGCATGCAGGCGATTGTCATAGGCGGATTAAGCGTCTATCCGCCGCAGGGGCGCTACCAGATCATAGCTCAAAGCGTGGAGCCGGACGGCGCGGGCGCGTTGGCGGCGGCTTACGAGCAGTTGAAAAAAAAGCTCGCCGCTCTAGGATATTTCGACGAAAGCCGCAAAAAACCGCTTCCAAAATACCCTAAAACGATCGCGCTTGTAACCAGCGCCAGCGGCGCGGCGCTTCAGGATATGCTTCGCGTGGCGCAAAAGCGTTGGCTCTTAACGCGCCTAATATGTATCAACACGATCGTGCAGGGCGAGGCGGCGCCAAACAGCGTTATTAGATCGATCGCCCTCGCCGATCGGTTAAAACCCGACGCGATCGTATTAGCGCGAGGCGGCGGATCGATAGAGGACCTGTGGAGCTTCAACGACGAGAACGTAGCGAGAGCGATGTTTGAAGCCTCGACGCCGATTGTTAGCGCGATCGGACACGAGATCGATTTTGTTATAACCGATTTTGTCGCCGACAAACGCGCTCCGACTCCTAGCGCCGCTATGGAGACGCTGCTGCCCGATATGAACGAAGAGCGTATGCGCCTAGACGATCTAAACGCGACGCTAGGCGAGCGCCTCGACGTTTTTCTGACGCAAAAAGAGGGGTATCTAAACCACCTTAAAACGATGTTAAAACAGCTTAGCCCTCTGGCAAAAATCGAGCGAAACCGAGCCGAAACCGCGCAGCTTAGCGCGAGGTTGGACGATCGCTTTCGCGCCTATTTGACGCATAGAGCCGCTTTGATAGATCATCTAAGAGCGATGTTAAAGCAGCTTAGCATAGCCGCGAGGATCGAGCGGTTTATACTGCAAACGGAGCAGTTAAAACAACAGCTAACGCTATCGTTCGGATTTGCGCTCAAAAGCCGATCGGGCGATCTAGAACGGTTAAACGCCCAGCTTAACGCGCTTGATCCTAGCAAAAGATTACCCGTAAAAACCGCGCAGCTTATTTTGAACGGCAAGGTCGCGAGCGTAGGGGAGCTAAAACCGAACGATCGCTTTACTATCATAGACGGACGCCATAGCGCGATCGCGGAGGCAAAGGAGATAAAACCGCTCTAAAAACGACGGGCGGTTTATTGAAAATATAGACGATTGTCGTTTAGGCTATATTAAAACCTATCGCGAGGATTTCTATGCGTATGGCGAGCTTATAACGTTTTGCGTCGGCGTTATCGGAGCTAACGTTTATCGGTTTTTGCTACGCGACGCGCGGCGTTAGCGGTTTTCCCAGCTTAGCGTCGTTTAGCCGCTTTCTCGCGAAAAGCCGCTATACTAGATCGCCGTCCAAACGCTTAGGAGAGCTACAATGCGCCTATTTCTGATTGTCGCCGTTGTTTTCGCGCCGCTCTTAGCGGCGAAGATCGAAACAATAGAAACTCGCTCTAGCGTTATGCAAAAGAGGATCGAGGCGATCGCGATTTTACCCGAAAGCGCCGCTAAAGGGGAGAAAATGGCGTCTATCTACCTCTTGCACGGCTACGGAATGGATCCAAAATCGTGGCT
>JAIRNH010000014.1 GCA_031258155.1 Helicobacteraceae bacterium
ATCGGCGAGTGCGGCGCGGACGTCAAAAAGGTTCGCCTCGCGCTTGAAAACGCCGTTTCGTCTATCGCGTAAATCGGCGTTTGAGTTTTTTTGGCGAGGATAGTTTCGCGAAGGCGCGAAGGCGCGCGCGATCGCTCAAAACAAACGCGCCTTTCCCGTCATTCCCGCGCGGAGCGATAGGGCGTTCTCCCGCCCGTAATCGAAGGCGGGTATCCAAACGCGCCGAAGGCGTAAAAAGTTCGCGTCATTCCCGCCTCCTTCTCGTCATTTCCGCGTAGGCGGGAATCCACCCCCAATGATAATCAAAAAGATGGATTCCCGCTTACGCGGGAATGACGAAAGTATGGATACCCGCCTTTCTGCGCGCCTAGCGCTCCTGCCCGCGCGGGCGCTTCGCGGGAACGACGAGAGAGGGGCGGGAATGACAATGAGCGTTATATCGCCAGCTTCCCGTCATACCCGCGAATGCGGGTATCCATCTTTGATGATCGTTGTTGTGGATTGCCGCCTTTCTGCGCGACTACGGGCGGAAGAGCGGACGCTTTGCGGGTTGACGGGAAGGGCGCAAGAATAATTTTACCGCGCCGTAAACGCGAAAAATATAATAGATTTCAATTTAGCGCGTTTAATTTAAGGATTGTCGAACTACAATTCTGTTAATGATAACATTTATTGTTATCTAAATCTCAATCTTAAAGGATACGTTCATGAAAGCGTTCCAAGCGTTACCGCGACTCCCGCGAAACGGGTTTTATACGCCAAACGGCTCCAGCGAAAAGTTTAACGCCTCCGACGTTAAACGCGCTAAGCGAGCAAAGCTATCAAGCTACGTTTTAGGTTTGTTCGGTTTATTAAAGCCGCGCGATTTATTTAAATCGCGGGCTTTAACTAGTTCGGAGGTTTCAATACAGCCTTTAACGCGAGCTTCCATTAGTTCAAGGGTTTCAATACAGCCTTTAACTAGTTCGGAGGTTTCCGTTAGTTCGCGCCCTTCCATACGCCCTTTAACCAACTCAAAGGCTTCAGCTTTGTTTAAGTTTGGAAATCCTCTCTCTCTCTCTCTCTCTCTCTCTCTCTCTGGATCGCTAACCTATTTCTAGCGCTAACCTTAACCGGTTGCGATCTAGCGGGCGGATCGTCGAACGGCTCGGACGAAGAGAAAAACAAAGAGCATGACGCGAGCGTCTATACCGTCAGTTTCTACGACGACAGGCTCGATCTAATCGACAGCGAAGAGCATAGCCCGTTAGATACGATCTATGTCGCCAATCGCTGCAACGGCGCTTGCTATAGAGGAAACGAAGCCTACGTAATTACGGGTTATCAGGTCGTAAGCGGCAATATCAACTACTACGCCGCCCCTAACGTTCACGAGATACGCGACGAGATAGACCTAAACGACGTTCGCAACGATCTTACCGGCAAACATATTCTGCTAAACGATATAACCCTTACGCAAAAAACGCTCGATCCAGAGCATGGCTGGCTTCCTATCGGCGCTAGCGGCGCTTCTTTTCTAGGCGTTTTTAGCGGCGGCGGGTATAAGATAAGCGGTCTATGGATCGACAGACCCTCCGATAACGCCGGTCTTTTCGGAACTCTTGGTTTAACCACCGTATCCGTGAACGAACCGCAGATAAAAAATCTGGGCGTTATCGCCGACGGCGAGGTAAAAGGATTGACAGTCGGCATTATAGCGGGGACTCTATACCAGGGCTCGATTATTACCAACAGCTACGCTATCGGCAGCGTCGTCGGAAACTCGAACGCCGGCGGTATCGCCGGAAACGCGGGCGCCGGCAGCGCGATTGAAAACAGCTACTCCGGCGGATATATCGCCTCCATTGGTTCCGGATCCACGAGCGCGGCGGGCGGCATAGCGGGAAGCGCGAGCGGCGATATTGCCAACTGCTACTCTACGGCGGACGTCGTTAGCGCCGCCGGTAGGGCGGGCGGTATCGCGGGAGGGCAAGGCGGCGATATCGAATATACCTACGCCCTGGGAACGGTTAGCGGCGCCGCTTCTTCCGCGGGCGGCATTTCCGGAAACAACGGCACGGCGGACGCTATAACTCGGTATAACGCCGCGATTAACGAATCGGTTAGCGCGACAAGCGCCAAACGCGTAACGCAATTAGTAACAAGCGCTACGACGCACAACTTCGCCAGAAGCGATATGCTGATAAACGGCGACGCCGTATCCGACGGCAACGCTGGAAACGGATCTGGCAAAGCGCTTAGCGCGTTTAAGAAAAAAGAGACCTATTCATATAGCGTAGCCGGCGGCGGTTTAGGCTGGTCTTTTGGCGAGGATGATAACGCTCCGTGGGTATATGTGGAAAACGACTATCCAAAGCTCTATTGGCAGAAGGATAGCCGCCACGTTACAAACGCGAGCGTTCCTAATATAACCGCTCAACCCCAAAACGCCGCATATACCGAAGGCGCCACAGCCGCTCCTATTAGCGTTAGCGTAGCTCCGCTTACCGACGGCGGGAGTTTATCGTATCAGTGGTATAGCTCTAAAACCAACGATACTAGCGCGGGAGTAGCTATCAAGGGCGCGAGAGGCGCCAGCTATATCCCTCCCGCCGCTTCCGATAAATTGGGTTACAACTACTACTACGTTGTAGTTACCAATACCAACCTAAACGCCGGCGTTCGCAAAATGGCGAAAGTAGTTAGCCAAGCGGCTAGAGTAGAGGTTAGCAAGCATATTGGCGCCGAGCCGCCCGTTATTACCGACGATCTGCAACTTAGCTCGGACGGCAACCTTACTATAACCGCCAAGTCTAACGACGGAGGAACAATCTATTATCAGTGGTATAGAGGCGGAACAAATAGCGTTTACGACGGAGAGCTTCAAGCCGTCAATCAAACGGGCAGATACGCTCCGACAAGCGACGACGGAACGTTCTACTACTACGCGATAGTCGTAAATCACAACGACAACGTTCCCGGCGAGATAAACGCTACGCTTGTTAGCGCTATAGTAAAACTGCATAAGGGCGACTATACGCTTAGATTCTACGACGCCGATCTAAACCTTGTCCATACGGAAACTATCGCGACGACGACGGCGGATCTCTCAAGCATATCGCATACGCTTTCAAATATCTATGAGGCGCTAGGCGAAAGCGATCTGATCGCCGAGTCAAGCTACGCCCTAAGCTACGATACCAACTTCTACGCAGTTAGCAAGGTTACGGAGCTACAATCGCAAGCGGATATGATCCAGTTCTACAAAAATACCCAATCGACCGTCTCCTCCGTTAAAAGCGCCGCCTTAAGCGGCAGATATATCCTGCTAGGCGATATAACGCTGAGGGAGGCGTGGACGTCGATCGGAGTTAACGGCAGCGCGTTTAGCGGTATCTTTAACGGAAACGGACATAAGATACGCGCTTCGTCCATCGTTCCAAGCGGTTCTAGCTACGCCGGTCTTTTCGGGTATATTAGCGGCGGCAAAGTAAGAAATCTTGGCTTAGAGGTTAGCGGCGAGATTAGCGCTTCTCAGTATGCCGGAGGTATCGCGGGGTATGTAACAGGCTCGGCGGCGCTTATCGAGAACTGCTACGTTAAGGCGAATATAAGGACTTCCTCCAGCTATGCGGGCGGTATAACGGGAGGCTTGCTCTCAAACGGCGCAATTAAAAATAGCTACTTTATCGGAAACGTTAGAGGAACCGAGGGCGTCGGCGGTATCGCGGGGTATGTAAACCAAGCGTCGGTTACCAATAGCTACGCGGTTGGAAACCTTATCGGCGATAGCGCGTCGAGCGGCTATGTCGGCGGTATAGCGGGGAGGTTGAATATACCTAGTAGCAACCCTAATGTTATACAAAACAACGCCGCGATTATCTCGTCGATTACGACTAACGTCTCCACTGACGTAAATCGCGCGGTGGGCGGCAGCGCGACACACGTGTCGGACAATATCGCGTTAGCCGCTATGACGATAAACGGCTCGACCAAAGCCGACGACGCTAACCTTAACGGAACAGGCAAGACGGATAGCGATCTTAAATCGCAATCGACCTACGAGGCTTTGGGGTGGGACTTTACTAACGTTTGGAAAATGCCGGACGGCGGCGGCTATCCAATCCTTAAATGGGAGCGCCCGTAACCGATCGATAGTCGATCGGCGCTTCCTTGCCGATCGTAATTAAACGTCGCAAACTCCCGCGCGCGCGGCGCGCGGGAGCTTATTTTCCCCGCCGCGCCGTAGGGCGTTTGGCTAACGCATTGAGCGCTAAGGTCTTCTTCGCTAAAATCCGCGCTTATTTTTCTGAAAAAACAAGGAAAAAATATGTCAAGAAAATGCGCCGTTACGGGCAAAAGCCGTCAAGTAGGCTACAAAGTCAGCCACGCCAACAACAAGGCGAAGCGAGTGTTTAACGTCAATCTGCGCGTCGTTCGCATTACGCTTGAAGACGGTTCTACCCGCAAAGTTAGAGTCGCGGCTTCCACGCTCCGCACGCTCCGCAAAACTTCAAAGTGATCGTTCTCCCAAAACATAAGTTTTGGGGGCGGGTCGCCTTTTGTCGATACAGCCGATTTATTCCATAATACTCGCGCGAGGAATGGAATCGAGTCCGAATGTTTAACCGAGTAAAAAAGTTTCTTCACTGGCAGAGCGCGTCGAGTCCGGAAATGAATGTGGACGGCGAAATATACGATCATCTGCGCCCTTTTCGCATTCCGCTTATTATGCTCGTGCTGGTTACGATGTTCGGCACGCTAGGATATGTGATAATCGACAATATGTCGTTGATCGACGCCTTCTATCAAACCGGCATCACTTTTACCACCGTAGGTTTTGGCGAGATTGCGCCTATTTCATATACGGGTCGCGTATTTACCGTTGCGTTGATCGTGCTTGGGTTTGGTATCTTTACCTTCTCTTTGGGTATGCTAAACGAGGTTTTAGGACGCGGCAAGCTAATCTATCTTTTTAAGGAGCGATCGATGCTCTACAAAGTCGCAAGGCTGAAAAATCATTTCGTCATCTTCTTTCACAACGAATACGCCGCGGAGCTTGGCAAACAACTTCGCGCCGCGCACGTGCCGTTTGTCGTGGTTGACGGAAGCGAGGGCTTTAAAGACGAGGCGGAACAGAACAAGTTCCCCTACTATATCAACGAGGCGCCGCACCTAGACAGCGCTATTTTGAAATCGCACCTTTCAAGCGCCAAAGGCGCAATCTGTCTATCCAAAAACGTTTCGGACAACATAGCGATGATCAGCTCTTTGCGCCTTTACGAGCGCGAGATTGGGCGCAAGCCGTTTAGGATATTGGTAAGTTGCGAAAACCAAAGCGACGCGGAGAAGCTCAAAAAGTTGGGCGCCGACAACGTGGTTAGTCCCACTAGATTGATGGCGCAACGCCTTAGCACAATCGCGCTTCGCCCCGAAATGGAGAATATGCTAGAGAGCTTTCTGTATCGCCGCGACACGCCGTTAGATATGGAGGAGATTGAAGTGCCGCGTAAAAGCTGGGTTATTTTTAAGCGGCTCAAAGAGACTCACCTGCGCGAAATCACCCGCGTAAGCGTCGTGGGCATCAAGGAAAAAGACGGCAAGTTTTTGCCGATGCCGGACGGCGACGCTCAGATAATGATCGATTCTAGAATGATCATTATCGGAACAAGCGAAGGCATCGGTTACTTCAAAAAACTTATTCGCAAAGAAGATAAACCGGAGGAGCTAAGATATATTTGATAGCGCCGAGCAATTAAAAACAAACGCCGTTTTTGCAAAGCGGGAGCGAAAATTATAGGTCTCGCTCTTCGAGCGCGCGGACTGAAACTTGTTTTACGATTTAGGCGCGCAAGCGCGGGGAGGCGGATGCTTAACGAATAGCTCGCTAACCTGAAACGACGCAGGAGTTTTTACTAGAGCTTGCCTAGCTTCATATTTAACGCTACGCGCGTATGGATCGTTTTCGCTAAAGTCCGCGCGGCTTTTGAAAAACGCGATCCGTAAAAGAACTCGACTAAATTAGCGCGCAACGTCGGTTTTCACGGCGCGCAACAGAGCCGCTTTATCAAAATCGACGCGGCTTTTAATAAAAAAACGCGATCCGTAAAAGAACTCCACCGAATCTGCGTGAAGCATTAGACGATCCGCGCCCGTTTTGGCGACGCGATCTGCGCGTTTAAGCGTCTTGTCTAGCCACGATCGCGCCGTTTCAACGTCCGCGCCGTAAAGCGCGTCGCCCAAGATCGGAGCGCCGATATGTTGTAGATGAAGGCGAATTTGGTGCGTTCTGCCGCCGATTGGAAACGCCTCGATCAACGTCGCGTCCAGATCGGCAAAGTATCTTAGCGGGTTAATCAGCGTTCTAGCCTCTTTTCCTTGCGAGAAACTAATCGCTCCCATAACTTTGGGTAGGCCGAGTTTATCGTTGCGCTCTTTAGAGCCTACCGCGATCGGCGCGTCGATTAGCCTTTTGGTTTTGATCGCTCCTCTAACAAAGGCGAGATAGGTTTTCTTAGCAAGTCGGGACGCAAACTGATCTTTAATTGCCGCTTCGGTCTTTTCGTCGCGCGAAACCACGATTAGCCCGCTTGTTTCTCGATCCAGACGATGGCATAGCTGCGCTTTCGCTCCGAAGATCGCCTTTGCGTCGTCAAGCAGCGTCGAGTCGCAGTCAAAGCCGTTTGGGTGCGTCAAAATGCCTGAGGGCTTTTCAAAAACGGCGAAGCTCGACGCTATAAAAAACGGCTTTAAGCCGCTTGGCTTCGCGTAGAAAACAAGCGCGCTTAACGCGCCCTCAACCTCCGTTTTAATCGCTAGTTTCTCGCCGTTTAACTTTACCCTGCCTTTGTCGATTAGCCGTTGCGCCTTAGCGCGATCGATATTCAGCGCCTCCGTTAGAGCGAAAACCGCTTTTGTAGGACGAGTTAATGTAATTTCGTATAGTTTATAAGGCACTTTTTTATCCGAACGCATTATATTACGACCGCGCCAAAGCGTTATTCGCAAAGCCGTTAATAAGCGCCTATCTGTAAATGAATTAGTCTATGTTAATCCGAGCGATTGCAAGAAGGCTATATCCAGACGCTTATGCGGCAAGGAGCGTTTCGGTCCGCGCGATCGGTAGGGAGCAAGACGCAAGGCTCGACGCTTATTCCAACATATAACGCTTGTTTTATGGCGGGTTATACCGCGTTTTTTTATTATTGTCATACGCGATACGCGCAATTTTCAATAGATCGCCGTTTAATTTTGTCGTCATCCCGCGCGGAGCGATAGAAGCGCAAAGCGCTTCGTAATCGTAGGCGGGTATCCATCTTTTAATGATCCTTGTTATGGATTCCCGCCTTCGCGGGAATGACAAGAATGCGGATTTCCGCTTTCCCGAGCGCCCTATTACGCGTCTTGCGCTCCTATCGGAACGGTCGGATAACGGCGCGCGCGATCGTTAAGAAGCGCGGCGCGGGTATTAACGGCAATCCGACGGGCATACCTCAACAAGATCGAGCAGATCGCTATTAAATATAGCCGCCGGCGATATAACTACCTCGTCAAGCGGGATACGCTCGCCGTAGCGCTCTTTTAATTTCAGTTTTACAGGCTCGGCGCTTAGGTCAAAATCGCCGAGTTTTTGGAGTTTTCCAATCTCGATATTCGCGCCTTGAGCGTAGATTTTCCAGACAAGTTCCGAGCAGTAGATTTTCTCGTCGCTCCACTCAAACGCCAGATCGTAATCCCTACCGCTAAATTTTTTGCCCGTCTCTTTTAATTTCGATAGCGTTTGCGCGTTCAGAATATCGTCCGCGTTTTTTAATCTTTTGATCGCGTATTCGCCGTTTTTGCCTCTTTTTATCCATGTTTCAAGCGGCGTCATTCTGACGGTTTTGACCGCCTCGAACACATAAAACTTGCCGTTTTCCTCAAAAATCAGCCCCGCGTGCGAATACTCGGATTTCGTAGCGAGCCGAATAGCTTCGCTCTGGCTGGAAAGCGAGGTTTGAAAGATAATATCGCCCTCTTTTATCTCGCGATCGCCGCCGCGCGATCGATCGCAAAACAATGCCAGCACAACAAAGACTAAAGCTATTTTGCCCAAAGCGACGCCTTTTTGTATTAAACCGCGATTATACAACTTCGCGGCGTTTGCGCCGAGCGTAACGAATGTGCGGGAGTTTAACAATTTGAGAGCTTCAAAATTTCTGCGATCCACTCGTCGAAATGATTGCTTGAAGACCTAAGCGCGTCTAAACCAATATCCTTCGCGATAACGCGAGCGTAATAGATTTTATTGTATCGTCTGCCATAATTACTGAATAGATCGCAAATTCTCTTTGACGGCGCCCCCGTTTCAGAATTATTTATCGAATCAATATCGTCGCCGAATTCATCGATAACTTTTTGCATATCTTTTGCCAACGCCGATTCGCCAATTTTTTCGGCGCATATCGCGGGGCTGCTAAAAAGTAGCGTTTCAAATTCGTGTTTTTGTATATATGGAATAAATTTTTGAGAGTTAAAATGATGACGCATCTCCGCTTCGATTTGTTCAACAGTTCTTCCGGCGCTTTCCTTAAAACCGTAATAATCATACATTGTAGTTACATAATCAAAACTATTTAGCAATCTATTTACCTCTTTTGCAACATTTTGCAAACCGATATTGCCGCCGCCGCGATATTTTTTGCCGTTATTTAATCGTTTTGTCGTAATTACGATCGGTTGTATATCTATACATTTTTCTTGGAAGTAGGGCTTCAAAACGACCTCGCAAAACTCTTGCTCCGTCTGTCCCTCGACAGAAATTGCCAGTCGTTTATGCATACGAGGGATTCCCCCCGATTAAATTCTTTTGCCACAACTCTCCAACATCGTAATCTTCCAACCAAGAGGCATATTCTTCTTCGTTGAGACGATTAAAGACGGAGGCGTTTTCTACTCTATTCGCCACAATTATTTCCGATGCGAAAAAACAACTTGCAAACGTCGTCGATTGGGTGGTGGCAATAATCTGCGTCTTTCCCGACGCTACTCTAAAAATACTCGCCAGCAGATTAAGGGCCGCAGGATGCAATCCAAGCTCCGGCTCGTCGAGCAAGATCGTTTTCGGCAAAGCCGGTTGCAAGAGAAGGGTCGCCAAGCAAATAAAACGAAGCGTGCCGTCGGACAAATCGCTCGCGTCAAAATAATCGTCGCTTCCCTTATGTTTCCATTTTAAGCGAATCGTATCCTCGTTAGCCGCCTCGGGTTCTAATATAAAGTCATGTAAAAATGGCGCGATTCGTTGAACCGATGTAAGTATCTCTTCGTAATCGCGGTCGTTATGCTCTTTTATGTTCCGCAAAAAAGCCGCTATATTTTTCCCGTCCGCCGATAGCGATCTGTTGTCGTTTATATTGGCGGTTTGTTTCATTGGAGAGGACGAGCCTGTATCATGAAAATGATAGATTTTCCAGTCGTTAATATATTGAATAATATACTGGTGAATGGCGTAGTTCCGAAGTTGTGATTCTCGGCTGCCTTTACTATCAATTTGATGGGTTTTGTCTCCGCCTAGATAGTTAATAGCGCTCCCGTGAAACTTTGCCTCTTCTTTCTTAAAAATTAACCCGTCCGCGTTATCTGGAATCATTGTTGCCGCGTATTCGTTCGGAGAGAAAAATAATCTAAAATACAGTTGTTGGGTAGTTTTTTTTCCAAAAAACAGCAGTTTGTTCGCTCCGCCGCGCGCGGCGATATATAGCTCTAACTCTTTGTTGATCAAATTTCTCATAAAAGAAAAAAAACCGATAAAATTACTTTTTCCCGCGCCGTTCGCGCCGATAAGTACATTAATGGAACCGAACTCGATATCAAGCATTTTAATAGATTTGTAACCTTGAAGGATTAACCGATTTAGCGCGCCAATTTGTCCCACGATCCCCTCGCCGCGTTTATAAAACTCATATTAGCCTCCCTCGGATCGGCTAAAGTTATTGGCAGCCGTCGCATTCGACGCTTCTGTCGATCGGTTTTGGCGCTTCGTCTTTGAACTCCGGACTTTCGCTTCGCAGATAATAGACGCTTTTAAGCCCCAGTTTCCACGCCAACTGATATACCTCGCTTAAACGCTTGCCCGTAGTTTCGCCGATCTTGAAAAACAGATTGAGGCTCTGCCCCTGATCGATCCACTTTTGACGGATCGCGGCGGCTTTGACGAGTAGCGTCTGATCCAGCTCGTAAGCGGGCGTGTAATAGTTCCACGTTTCGGGCGTAAGTTTCGGAGCGACGGCGGCGATCATGCCGCTTAGGTTCTCCTCGAACCATTTGCGTTTATAGATCGGCTCGATCGCCTGCGTAGTGCCAATCAGGATCGAAATCGAGCTTGTGGGCGCGATCGCCAGCAGATGCCCGTTTCTTATCTTCTGCCGCCTGACTTTTTCGCGCAACTCCTCCCAGTCGTAGGCCAGCCCAAAAAGCCCGCCGCGATCGACGAGTTTCAACGCCTCCTTATTAGCCGCGTCGATCGGCATAACGCCCCGCGACCACTTGCTTCCCTCGTAGTTCTCATACGCGCCTTTTTCCACCGCTAGATCGCACGAGGCGTTAATCGCGTTGTAGCTGATCGTCTCCATTATCTCGTCGATTGTCCGCAGATGCTCCTCGCCGCCCCACTCTATCGCGCGCGTCGCTAAAAACTCCGTCTCGCCCATCACGCCAAGCCCGATCGCGCGCGTTTTCAAATTGGTCGCTTTAACCTTTGCTAACGGATAAAAGTTAAGATCGATCACATTATCCAGCATTCGCACCGCGATCGGCGTTACGCGCTCTATCTCCTCTTTGGTATTGATTCTCGCTAGATTGACGCTCGCTAGATTGCACACCGCCGTCAGCCCGCTTCGGGCTACCTTCTCCACGGCATAAACCTTGCGCCCTTGCAGGGTATCGAGCGAGCTAATTTTGTTGGCGGGTTTTTTCACGCCCTCGTCGGTGGCGATCGTATCCTCCTCCGCGCGCTCCTCGAAACCGCCGTCGTCAAACATAATCCGCACCGCGTACTCGTTCGGCGCGGTGTTTTGGAAAATCTCGGTGCAGAGGTTGGAGCTTCGGATCGTTCCTACGTGGTTATTTGGGTTGCTCTCGTTCGCCGCGTCCTTAAAGCACAAAAACGGCATGCCCGTTTCAAAGTAGCTGAGCAAAATCTTCTTCCAGAGGTCTTTTGCCTTGATATAGATTCTCGGAATATCGCGATCGGCTTCATAGGCGATATAGGCGTTTTCAAACGCCTCGCCGTAAAGATCGGTTAGATCGGGAACGTTAAACGGATCGAAAAGCGCCCAATCGCCGTCGCTCTCGATTCGCTTCATAAACAGATCGCATATCCACAGCGCGGGGAAAATATCGTGCGTCCTGCGCCGCTCCTCGCCGCTGTTTTTGCGCAGATCGAGGAAATCTAGCACGTCTTTATGCCACGGCTCGATATAGACGGCGATCGCGCCTTTGCGCGTGCCAAGCTGATCGACCGCCACCGCCAGATCGTTTGTGATCTTCAAAAACGGCACCACGCCGCCCGCCGCGTTTTTATGCCCGTCGATAAAACTGCCGCCGGAGCGCACCTTTGACCAGTCCCAACCCACGCCGCCGCCGTATTTGCTAAGCAGCGCCATCTCTTTATATCCGTCGAAAATGCCCTCGATATTATCGGGCGTGCTGCCGACGAAGCACGAGCTAAGTTGATGGCGCGGCGTGCGAGCGTTGGATAGCGTCGGAGTCGCCGCCATCACCTCGAACTTGGATAAAACGTCGTAGAACTTCTTTGCCCACCCCTGCCGATCGGCTTCGTTTTGCGCGAGAAACATCGCCACCGCCATAAACATCTGTTGCGGCAACTCGATTGGCTCGTTGTTGCGGTTTTTTAGCAGATAGCGATCGTAAAGCGTTTTGATCCCAAGATAGGTAAATTGATAGTCGCGCTCAGGTTTGATATAGCGCCCTAGATCGTCGAGATCGTATTTCGCGCCCAAACCCTTGAGAATGCGCCCCTCGCGCTCGCCCACCTCAAAGTAGCGTCTAAGCGGAAGATACGCCTGCCCCTTAACCCCCATCGTCGCCTTGCCGACTCTGTGATAGAGATCGTAGATAAAAAGCCGCGCGGCTACGAACGTCCAATCGGGGCGATCGACGTCGATCTTATCGGCGGCGGTATGAATAAGCGTCTGCTGAATATCGGCGGTGCTTATGCCGTCTCTAAATTGCAGTTTAGCGTCCAGTTCAAGCTCGGACTGATCCACGTTGTTAAGCCCCGCCACGCTATCGGCGGTAAACTTTTGAATCTTGGCGATCTCAAGGGCTTCTCTTCGTCCGTCGCGCTTTATAACCGTGATCATTTTAGCGGGCTTCCTTGTTCTATATGGAAGCGCAATCTTAACTCACGAAGGCTTTCTAGGGCGGGTAAGTTATCTGTAAAAACCGTTGGCGCGTCTGATTGAGCGCGCCGCCGCCGACGCTCTGGCGATCGCGCCTTGCGCAAGGCGAAAGACGCGTAAATTCGCGAATTTCGCCTCCAAACTTACCCGATCGCTTAAGTTTTACGCCGCTAGAAAAATCAACACAGAGGATTCCCATTTGAATCGCACAAGCGATTACGCGCTTTAAGCGCCTACTTTTAGCCCGCGCGGAGGCGCGGCGTAACGGCGAGCCGTTTTCGCTATTTTTTACAGTAGCGGTCGATACGCCTCGCCGTTAGCGCAAAATATGGCAAGCGAGGATAAACCGATTCGCTCCGCCTATATCGCAAGCGGCGCGCCTCCCGGCGGTTAAACCGGCAAATTAAAACAACGCTCGATCGGGGGGCGCTAAGCCTCCTTGGCGACTAGGTTTTGACGCGCTTAATTTTCGTTTTGGCACACTAGCGCTCGCGATAAAGGAAACGTATGCTGATCGCTCCTAGTATTCTTTCGGCTGATTTCGGCTCTCTCGCTAACGAGGTTAAAAACGTTTGCGATCTTGGCGCTGATTATGTGCATATAGACGTAATGGACGGACATTTCACGCCAAACCTCACAATCGGTCCCGTCGTTGTCGCGGCGGCGGCAAAGGCGGCTAACAAACCGCTGGATATTCATCTGATGGTGGAAAACGTTCCGTTTTTCGTCGAGCTTTTCGCGCCGATTAAACCTGAATTTTTGAGCTTTCATATCGAGGAGGAGAAACACCCGCACCGCCTGATTTCGCGCGTTCGCGATCTAGGTATCCGACCGGCGATCACGCTAAATCCGCACACCCCCGAAAGCGCGATCGAGTATCTGCTGGGCGATCTGGATATGGTGTTGCTGATGAGCGTAAATCCGGGTTTTGGCGGGCAGAAGTTTATCCCGTCGGCTTTGGAAAAAACGCGGCGGCTAAAAGAGCTGATCGCCAAGCGAAATCCAAAATGTTTAATCGAGATCGACGGCGGCGTAAACGACAAAAACGCGTCGGCGCTTAAAGAGGCGGGCGCGGACATTCTCGTCGCGGGCGCGTATATCTTTGGCGCGAACGATAGGAAAAAGGCGATCGCATCGTTACGATGAGGGTAAAAATCTGCGGCATTACCAACCTTGACGACGCTTTGTGCGCCTGCGAAGCGGGAGCGGACGCGATCGGCTTTGTGTTCTACGGCAGATCGCCGCGCCTTATTTCGCTTGATACGGCGGCGTTTATATCCTCAAAAACGCCGCCGTTTGTCAAAAAAGTAGGGCTTTTTGTGGAACAATCGCCAAAGGAGATCGACAGAATCTGCTCCCTTGCCAAGCTCGATCTGGCGCAAATCCACGCCGAAGCGGACGATCGATTTTTCGCGCGGCTCAAAACGCCGTTTTTGAAGGTGGTTCGCGCGCGAGAACGCGAGGATATAGAGCGCTTTGGCGGCGAATATCGTCTGATCGACGCTTTCACCGAAAACTACGGCGGCGACGGAAAGCGTCTGCCAATCGAATGGTTTGACGGCGTCGATTGTTCTAAAATTATCTTAGCCGGCGGCTTAAAAACCGAAACGCTCGATATGATCAAGCCGTTTAACTTCTACGGATTAGATATTAGCAGCGGCGTTGAAAAAGCCAAAGGGATAAAAGACCCCGCTTTGATCGCCGAGTTTCTTCGCGCCGCTAAAACCTGCAAGCCTTCGCGAAAACTATTTGAATAAGCGGACAACGCCGCTAAAGACGCAAAAGTAAAAGCGCGCAAACCAAGATTTATATCTTTATCGCGATATAAAATATCGTTTTCTCTTGCGCGCGGAGGACGAAATCGTTTAACGTTTTTATAGGTCGTTTATCGCGGCGACATCAACAAGTTTGCGATCGGCTGACGGCGACGCGCCCTAGCTTATACGAAACCGCGCCGCCGAAAAGGTTAATAATAACGAAAAAGCCTTCGCTTTCAATTAGATAATCGCCGTTTTCTTGAATGGCGAGACTACCGACGCTCAGCCGCTTTCCGCAATACAGATCAGCCCCATCGCCCCAATATTGGTTGCGTTGAAGATCGATAAAATCAAGCGGATTAAGCGGCTTTTCGTTTTCAAAACAAAACCGCCCCTCTTTTAAGCGTTCCAGCGAGCTTAACGCTCCCGCGCAACCTAAACTTAGCGCTATGTCGCGTCCAAGCGATCGCATATAACACCCTTCGCTCGCGGCGGCTTCAAAGGTTAAAAACGGGTGCGCATAGGCGATTGGTTTCAAACTATAAACATTGATTTTGCGCGCTTTCATCTTTACGTTCTCCCCCTTTCGCGCAAGCCTATACGAGCGTTCGCCGTTTATTTTGATCGCGCTGAATATCGGCGGATACTGCTCGCTTTCGCCAACAAAGGCGCTTAGCGTTTCGTCAATCGCTCGCGGCGTTAAACGCGGCGTTGGATCTATTCGCGATATTCGCTCTATATCAAGCGACTCGCTGCGCGCTCCCAACCATAGCGTGGCGCGATATACTTTTGGCGTTTTCGCGAGATAATTAAAAAGTCTCGCGTATTGCCCGAACGCTACGATAAGCGCGCCTTTGGCAAACGGATCTAAAATACCGGAAAAGCCCGCGCTTTTAACGCCGTATTTGCGTTTAAGGCGCGATAGAAAGCCGTTTGAGCCGATAAACGGCGGCTTATAGGCGACGAAAAGGCGATTCATAGGCGAAAATTACGCTTTTTCCACGTAGTTATTCATTAGCTCTTTAAGCGTCTTGTAGAACTTATCAGCATTAAACTCTTTAGGTTTTTGCTTCATTTTTTCCGCTCGTTTTGCGGCGTTTAATAGCCCTTCGCTTAAGTATATTATCTGATCTTCTTTCGCGGCGTTTTTGAGAATGATACTATCGTATTGCTCTATCATATACAAGTCGTTGTCGTCGCCGAGCTTACACGGTTTTACGCCGTCGATGTAGCGCTCGTAGCGCGGATCGTTAAAATCAAAAATATCGTAATGAAAAAACGCCTCCTTGATTGAACCCGCAAGCTGATATTTATATAGATTATTGTTTAGATATTTTTCTATATTGTTAACGCTAAAAAGTATATCCTTGTCGTTTATAGAGTAGAAATAACGGCGCACAAAGTTAAGCCTAAACAGATTGTCCGGTTTAATATAAATTTTCTCGAGCGTTTTGTCAAACAGATTATCGGCTTTCAGCTTTTTTTCGTAGCGATCAATCGCTTTGTCTAACCGAACGTTTTTTGGTATTTTAAGATTACGCCGCCAGTAATTAAGCAGGTAGAGTATCGCGTTTAAAACGATTTTGTATTTGCGTTCGTCGTTAGCCTCGCTAAAGCGATCGTAATCGAAATGCAACGTTAATCTCGCCCTTTTATTAAGCGCGAAAAGATGAGAATCCGACGTTATGTCGTTTTGTTTGTTGAAATCGATCTCTTTTTCCGAGAAAAACAGGAAGTCGGATAAAACCGCGCCCTCGCCGCGACTGTGCGAAGCGAGAAAATCGACATAATACTCTCGCGCTTTTTCCTCGACGCCGCTTCGATCGCCGTCTATATGAACGAAAATATCGTGTTTTGCGTATTTTTCGCGCATGTTATTTTATTTAGATTAGGCGCGATCCGCAAAAACGCGACAGGTTGGCGCTTCTTTCCATGTTGAACCCCCGTTTAAGCTCTAAAACCGCGCTCTTTTTCGCTCTCGTCGCCGCGCGGTTTTTTTTTCGGCGCGAATTCGCGACATCGACGAGCGCCGCTCATAAACACGGTAACGCTAGGCATCTGCGCGCCTTTGAAGCCGAACAGATCGCACGCGTATGGAAAAGCGCTCTCCCACGTGATCCGAAAATAGCGGCATTTGCGGCAGTCAATTCGTTCCATAGCGAGCGTTATCTTAACCTGTTGCCTGTTAAAATCACATTACGACAATCCTTAAAAGGCGTTTTGTGGCAAAAGAAAATCTGACCGATTTTGAAGAAATACAGCCGATCGACATTGAAGAATCCCTCAAAACAAGTTACCTCGACTACTCTATGAGCGTGATTATAGGGCGCGCGTTGCCCGATTTTCGAGACGGACTGAAACCCGTGCATCGCCGAATCCTCTACGCGATGAACGAGCTTAGCCTCTCCGCGCGATCGGCGTATAAAAAATCGGCGCGTATCGTCGGCGACGTGATCGGCAAATACCACCCGCACGGCGATACGGCGGTTTATGACGCGCTGGTGCGAATGGCGCAAAGTTTCTCTATGCGCGCGCCGCTTGTGGACGGGCAGGGCAACTTTGGCTCGGTGGACGGCGATAGCGCCGCGGCGATGCGCTATACGGAAGCGAGAATGACGGCGATCGCCGAAGAGCTACTTGCCGACATCGACAAGGACACGGTGGATTTTATCCCCAACTACGACGACAGCCTTCAAGAACCCGACGTGCTTCCAAGCCGCATTCCGTCGCTCCTCGTCAATGGTAGCGGCGGGATCGCGGTGGGCATGGCTACGAATATCCCGCCGCACAATCTTGGCGAGACGATCGAGGCGCTGATCTATTTGATCGACAATCCCGACGCTACAAGCGACGATCTGATGCGCTTTATTCCCGGTCCCGATTTTCCCACGGGGGGGATTATCTACGGCAAAAAGGGCATAATCGAAGCCTATCAGACGGGACGCGGACGTATTAGGGTGCGAGCCAAAACGCATACGGAGCAGACCGCGAAAAAAGAGATGATCGTTATCGACGAGCTACCCTATCAGGTCAATAAAGCCGCGCTGATTAAATCGATCGACGAACTGGCGAAAGAGAAGCAGATCGAGGGCATAAGCGAGGTGCGCGACGAATCCGACCGCGACGGTATGCGCGTGGCGATCGAACTCAAGCGCGAGGCGATGGCGGAGATTGTGCTAAACAACCTCTATAAATCCACCACGATGACCGTTACCTTTGGAATCATAATGCTAGGCATTCACAATAAGGAGCCGCGCGTTCTGAATCTAGCGGAGTCGCTTACGATCTTTTTAACTCACCGCAAGACGGTCGTTATCCGCCGCACCATATTCGATCTGGAAAAAGCGCGCGCGCGCGCTCACATCTTAGAGGCGCTAAGGATCGCGCTTGATCATATCGACGAGATCGTCGCGCTGATTCGCGCCAGCGCCGATACCGAAAGCGCCAAAGCGGCTTTGAGCGAACGCTTTAACTTTAGCGATCGCCAATCGCAGGCGATACTTGAAATGCGTTTGCAACGTCTTACGGGACTCGAGCGCGACAAGATCGAAAACGAGTATAAAGAGCTATTGGCGCTGATAGAGAAACTAAGCGCGATCCTAAAGAGCGACGATCTGCTAAACAAAACGATCAAAGACGAGTTTTTGGAGATCAAAGCCCGTTATCCAATGCCGCGCTTAACGGCGATCGAGGATGATTACGACGACATAGAGGTAGAGGATTTAATTCCAAACGAGCCGATGGTCGTTACCATAACTCATCGCGGCTATATTAAGCGCGTCAATCTCAAGTCCTACGAAAAACAAAATCGCGGCGGCAAGGGCAAACTCGCCGTAACCACCTACGAGGACGATTTTATCGAGAGCTTTTTTGTGGCGGACACGCACAACACGCTGCTGTTCGTAACCAACAAAGGGCAACTGTATTGGCTCAAAGTTTATCGCATTCCCGAAGCGGGGCGCGGCGCGAAAGGCAAAGCGGTCGTTAATCTGATCAAATTGCGCGAGGACGAGAAAATTATGGCGATTATCCCCGCGACCGATTTTGACAAGAGCAAATCGCTTGTGTTCTTTACCCGCAACGGACTGATCAAGCGCACGAATTTGAGCGAATACGGCAATATTCGCAATGTGGGCGTGCGGGCGATCAACCTCGACGAGGACGACGAGATCGTAACGGCGCAGATCGCCGCTCCCGCCACAAAAGAGATATTTGTTATCACGCGAAACGCGATGAGCATTCGTTTCCCGATCGACGAAGCGCGGGAGCTTGGGCGCGTAGCTAGGGGCGTAACGGCGATCAAGTTCAAAATCGGCGGCGATAGCGTAGTGGGCGCGCTGTTGCTTGAAAGCGACAAAGACGGGATTTTAACCGTGAGCGAAAAAGGGATCGGCAAACAATCGCCCGCGAGCGAATATCGCCTGCAATCGCGCGGCGGCAAAGGCGTAATTACGATGAAACTTACGCCAAAAACCGGCGCGCTTGTAGGCGCGGTGATCGCCGATCCGAAAAAAGAGCTTATGGCGCTTACCGGCGAAGGCAAGATGATCCGCGTCGATATGGAGACGATCCGCAAAGCGGGACGCAACACCAGCGGCGTAATTATCGCTCGCGTGGAGGGCAAGGACAAGGTGGTATCGATCGCCAACTGCCCCAAAGAAGAGCTTGACGAGGAAGAGATCGCCTAACTCTCCGTTATAAATACCGCCTCGATCTAGCGCGCAAGATCGCTCGCAAACGCCTTGATCGCTACGATAAAAGCGGACGACGCTTAGCGCTTATTTCGGAGCGCTAACGCGGCGGGTTAATCGCCCAAAACGCTAACTTCGGTAAAAGTATCGCGATCGGTAGTATCGCCCAAACCAAGCTGACCGTATTTGTTCCTACCCGTCGCGTAAATCTTTCCGTCCTTTGATAGCGCGAGCGAGTGAGCGTCGCCGGCGGATATAGCGCTAATGGCGCTTAAATCAGTAATTTCGCTAAAGGTATCGCGATCGGTTTTATCGCCTAAACCAAGCTGACCTTTATTATTCAATCCGGTAACGTAAATCGCTCCGCCTTTCGATAGCGCAAAGGAGTGAGCGCCGACGGCGAACGCGGCGATAATGTTTTTGTCGCTTAAAGCGCTAATTTCGGTAAAGATTTTGCGATCGGTTTTATCGCCCAAGCCAAGCTGACCGCAGACGTTCCACCCCGCAGCATAAACTTTGCCGTCTTTTGATAGCGCGAGAGAATGGGCGCCGGCGGCGCTCGCGGCGATAATGTTTTTGTCGCTTAAATTGGCAACTTCGGTAAAGGTATCGCGATTAACTCTATCGCCGCTATCGCCCAAACCAAGCTGACCGGCTTCGTTATTTCCCGCCGCATAAACTCTGCCGCTCTTTGATAGCGCGAGGGAGTGAAAGCCGCCGACAGATATAGCGACAATGGTTTTAGCGCTTAAACTTGT
>JAIRNH010000015.1 GCA_031258155.1 Helicobacteraceae bacterium
AACTAACGTATCGCAACGCCGTTTTTGGCGGATCGTTTTATATCGTAAAGCGCCATATCCGCGCGTTTGATAAGCTCCTCGACGCGCTCGTTGCGCCGATAGACCGCGCAACCCACGCTAACGGTGATCGCGGGTAACGAATCTAACGCCGCTATAGACAAAGCAACGGTAACGCCGTATAAGCGTTGGACAACTCTTGAAAAATACATTAACGCAACAAACATTTCCGCGTATAAGGGTAAGTTTCCACAAGACAGCTTTACGGGTAGCGGCGACAAATACAAGAAAACGTTTAGTGATACCGGCAACAGCAGGCAATATGAGCTAAAGGTTGAAGTATATGAAGGGCAAAAGGAGGTTTAGCTTATAGCGACTTTAGATTACGGCTCGTCAACCAACGCGTTTGTGTCTAACGCGCTTTTTCCCAACTTTAGCGCCGTCTTGCCTACTACTGGCAGTAAAGCCGCCGACGTCGACTACTATATTAACTTCGACCAAATCGATGGCAAAACCGACAAAGATACGAAGAAAAAGTTTTTAGACGACTTTTTTGACAAGCTGAAGGATACCGGCAATTTCAACGTGCTTGCAAAAGGCGTCAATGACGACGGCGACTTAAAGTATGCAGCTGTCTCCGCGGCTAAAGTAAACGGCATGAGATGGTCATTGAGGCTAGCCTTAAGGATGACGATCAAAATATGGCGTCGCTAACTTTCAGCGTTTACGAGTAGCTTTATAATTAGCCGCAAATAGGCTCCCCGCTAGTTGGTTATCTCGCGATTTCCCTCCTTCGGGAGGGGGGGGGAGTTTGAAATAGCCGTTATAGAATAGATTCCCGCGAAGCGCCCGCTTTGTTAGGAGAGCAAGGCGCGCGGGAGAGTGTGCGGGATTGCGGAAATCCATGCCCCAGTCATTCCCGCGAAGCGCGGGAATTGGGGAGCGATAAGGCGTCGGTTTTATCGTTTCTTCATTCGCCCAACCCTGCGCGTTCATTGAATCTCGCGCCGTATAAAGATTGTTTAGCGAAGCTCTTATCGCCTCTTCGTCGAACTGTTTGCCGCTAGCTTTCGCGTTATCGATTATCGCCTCGTATTTATCGATAGCGAAGGCGTTAAGCGCGTAAACTTTAGCCTTGAAAGACGCGGCGTCATCGGTAAGCTTTGGCGCATACGCTCTCCACGCCGTAAGCTCGTTGCCCGTCAGCGTCGCGCCGAAAAGCTCGTGTCGCTCAATCTGCTGAATGCCCTCGTAGGCTGTTCTAAAAACCGCCTGCGGCGGGGTAAGAAATCCCCCCGCCCAGTCCTTAGCCAAAAACGTGCGCCCTCTCCAGCCAAAACGCCCGCCAACGTCGTCGTCGTTCATATTATCGACTAAGAGCATAAACTCCCGTCCTAAAACGGGCGCTCCGTTTAAGGGCTTAAGCTCCGCGTTAGTCAACGTTAATTGCTTTATCTTTAGGTCTGTTTCGCCCATAGATTTCAAATAAAGCAGCATTGCGCCGTATCTTCCCTCGTAATCGTTAGGCGCCAACGCATTCGCCGCTTGCATAGCCGCCGTATAAGTTAGGTTGTCGTTCCCCCACGCCTTATTGTTTCTTTTTGCTAAGTCGAAATATTCTTTCTTATACGGGATATCTTCCGTCGTCTTCGTTTGATAATTCTTCCATGTTTCCGACGCCGTCTTGTCGATATTAAACGGATGCGCTTCTTGAGCGCGTTGTTCCTCTCCTATCAGTTTGGCGTTTTGCGCGTTATCGCGCTCAAGTTCTTGTCTAACCTTCTCGACATAATAAGGCAAGGGTTGGTCTTGCGTATTATTGTTCGCGAAAAGCGTCGGAGACGGCGAATCATACTCTTCGGTTAGTGGAAGCTCGACCACGCTTCGACGCGGCGTTATCGCCAAGCTCGCGTTGGTTTGCGCGTTAGCCGTTTGCGCCGTTGATGTTTTTGCTTGCGGCGATTGCGCGGGTTGCGACGTTGGCGTTTTTGTTTCTCCCGTCGGACGCTCCAGCCAATAGGCGGGATTTAATACCTTATCAGAGTAGCTCAAATTATAATCGCTATCGCCGAATATCTTTGCGGACGGCGACTTGCCAAGCGCCTCTCTTGCTATAAGCGTGTTAGACGCTTCTCTATTGGAGAGATTTAATCCTTTGGTCTGCGCTTTCGTCACCCCTATTGAAGCCTCGCTTTGCGCAAGCGAAGCCTCGTGTTGAGCGCGCTTGCGCTTCTCGTCTTCGTAACCTTGCATTACCTGTCCGACTTTTGCCGCGCCTTCGGCGATAGCGTTCCACGGGTTTTGGTACTGAATGTTGCTTACGTGCGGCAACAAACTTTCGCTTTTTAGCGCCATAATCTATCCTTTACGTATCTGTTCGGTAATGGTTATCGCCCGTTTGCCGACCTGTTTTGCCCATTTAGAGGCGAGCGCCGCGTTTGCCGCCGCCTCGAAATCGCCGCGTTTAATCGCCGCTAACGTTTGCTTAAACTCCGCGAGTTTGCCTATGCCCAGATTGAAGCTCATATCGATTAGCGCGATTTTGCGATTGTCGCTTAAGCCTTGCCAAACGGAGGCAAACAGTGCCGAAACGTCGCTAAACGCTACGGCGAAGTCGGTTTCAAACAGTTCGTTTGCTTCGGTTTTATCGATTACGGCTTTAACGGGCATAACTTTTCCGCCGTCGCATAAATGCCCGTAACCGATAGTCCAGAAACCTAAGCTGTCTTTATAAGCTTTTAACCTCAAGCCCTCGTGTTTCTTGATTTGCTCTTTGGCTTTTTCTAAATAGCTCATAGTTTCTCCTTATTGACAGCAATCGCAGTTTTTGAAATTGTCGCAAGTCGTTTTAGGTAGCTCAAAATCGTCGGCGGCGATCAATCTACCGACCGTCGCTATCGTTGGCTTTATCTCCGCTTTGATCGCGTCGAGCGTCAAAAACTTCAGCTTTTCGGCGACCTCGCGATCTAACTCGGCGATCTGCTCGGCGCTCAATCGTTTGTTTTCCATTTGTCTAACTCCTTTGCTGATTTAGCAAAAATAGTTTTGATGTTCAGCCGCTTGGCTTCGTCTATCTCCGCTTCCATACCCGCGCTTACGCCGTATAAATCGCATACGATCATCGCCTCGCATTCGGCTAAATCTTTTAACGCTAATTCGCGCCCTTTCTCGTCTGAAATTAGCAGCTGCGGATAGTATAGGTGCGGAGCAAAAGGCGTATGTCCCGCGTTTATAATCGCCTCGCATATCGCTTTTGCGTAACGTAGATTGCGGCTTACCTTGCCCCGATACGGCGAGCAGATGAATATTCTCATTGTTTGCAACTCCTTAGATTGGTTAATAGGCTCGCGCCCTGCGTCGCGCAATAAAAGCGCGAGGCGTTAATATCTATCGCGATCCAATCGATCTTTAGGCGCGCGGGTGTTGCGATTACCTCGCTTGCCGCCGTGCAATTGCGATCGATATACTTGTATTCGACGATTACTTGAGGTTTTGACGCGCAACCTGCCGCCAAGAACCACAAGAAAATTATTAAGGCGATAAGCGCCGCGACTTGAAACGCTATCTTAATCATTGTTCAGCGCCTCCAAAATCGGATCGTCGCTTTTAATAACGCGGCAGGATTGGATTTCGCCATCCGCGAGTTTCGGCGTTTTGCTTTCCAGCGTAGCGATTAGCTTGCGCGTTTCGTTATGCGCTTCGCTCTCTTTTCTTAGCGCGGCGGCGAAATTGGCTAGCTGTTCCTCGTAGTAGATAATCGCCTTGCTTATCGTCTCGTCGTTTGCTTTATTTGCCGATAGCGCGAGCGATAGTTTCTCTTGTAGGGTCTCGGCTTGCGCTTCCAATATCTCAACGTCCGCGCGCAAAATGTAGATATAAACGCATAATAACGCCGCGATTACGGACGCGCCAACGGTTATATACTTAATCACAATAACGCCTTTATAAGATCGATCCCGCCGATAGCCGCCGTTAATACGACGGCGACAATCGTTAATCGCACGCGCAATTTGGCTATCTCGTCTCGCGCTTGATTGACGGCTCTTTGAAAATCATTGCGTTGCTCTTTGACCTCTTTTTCTAGGTTTTCGATGCGGCGATTAGCGACCTTTATTCTTTCTTCGAGGATGTCCGACTTTGATAGCATCGCGGTTATCGCGTCAAGTTTCTCGTTGGTCTGCTCGGCGGTTTTTTCGACGCGCTCTTTAACGCTTTTAACCTCCGTTTTCAAAACGGCGATCTCTGCTATCATATTATCGTTGGTTACCGCGCCCATTTACTTTTCCTTCAGCTTCGGCTTCGGCTTCGCGTCTCTCATGGCAATACTGTCGCGCTACGGGGCAGTTCTGACAGTTTGGATCGCCTAGATCGCGCCCGCCCAAGCAGGTATCGTCGCACATATCCCAAAGCGTTTTGTATTTGGCGAATAACGGATATTTGTTTGCGTCTATTGCGCCCATTCCGCGTAATCCTCTCTTTCGGTCGTTTTACATTTGCGTTTGGAGCGGCGGCGCTCCTCGCCAAACTTCCAGCCGCCAGTTTTTGTATAGCTGACATAAAACTTGGAGTTAAGATACGGCAGTCCCAATAGGATGGCGGGCAGGACGCACGCGCCCAAAATTAGCGCGGCGATAGCCCAGCCAATCTCGACGGAGACGAACGCAATCGTATAGATTGCAAACGCAGAGAGAACGCACGAAATCAACGCCCCGCCCAAAAACAACCAAAACCTCCAACTAGATCGCCTTGCCATCGTTAGCCCCTTGCCTCTGGATAGCGCAGCCAACGCCACAAGTGCACAGCGTTATAGAATAATCTAGCGACGCGGCGATCGTCCTCTTTAAGCGCGGCTAAAAAGGCGGTGTCGGCGCGCTTAAACCACTCTAACGCCAAAGCGTAGTTTTCGGATTTGTAAGCCTTGATCGCCATCGCGTAACCATAATCGTGTATTACGGAGCTTGTAAGATATTCGTGCGGCGCGAAGGCAAACCATAGCGGGCGCGGGATACTCGCGCCGTCGAATATAAATCCAACGGGAACGTCGATCCCGTTTCGCGCATAGGGTTGCGTCGTCCTAAACTTGCGCTTGCTAACAGGCGTAACGACTAATTTACTCATCGCTCGCCTCGATCGCCGCTATAGCCGCGTCTTTGCGCTCTCGCGCGGCAAGCATTATCCGCGTTACCTCTTGGGCGATTATCGCGCCGATAGCCGCGAAATCCGACGCGCTTAACTCGCGCGCCGCGTTATCCGCGTCGATCCACGATTGCGTAGTTCCCGGGGGCGCGGCGCTTAATAGCGCCAAAGCGGCGGTCATTCGCAGTTGCGATTTTTCGTCCGCATCGTATCTAGCGCCGTTATACTCGACGATTAGATTAAGTAGCCGCGCGTCTCTTTCGGCGTTTATCTCCGATATTACGCGAGCAATCCTTTGCTCTTTCGTAGGTTTTGGAGGCTCTAGGCTTTGTAGGTATTCCGCTTCGCTTATCCGTATATACGACCCGTCGATATGTCTCTCCAGATCGTCAAAGACGTAATACGCGCCGTTATTATCTTTATAGTATTGCATTCGCGATCCTTTCTTAGTATTCGATTTCGACAAATCCGTAGGCTCTGCCGCCGCCGTCCTGTCCGCCGTTGCCCGTGTTGTGTCCTCCATATGAGCCCATGCCGCTTGCAAGCAAGCTAACGTTGCTAAAGTCGCTTAGCGATCCTCCCGCGCCCGCCGCGCCGCCGACAGCGTTATATCCGCTCAATCCAGCCGCGCCGCTTGCGCCGCCGTTGCCGCCAGTCTCGTTGTCGTCGTTGCCGTTTGATCCGCCGCCTCCGCCGCCTCCGACCGCGTAAGCCAACGGCAAATCGTTTTTGTATATGGTGGTCGCGCCTCCGCCGCCTCCGCCGCCTCCGCCGTAACTAGAAGAGGCGCCGTTGCCTCCGCGTTGTCCTATAACGATAGTAAGATTGTCGTTCCTTTTTAGTTCCGCGAGTATGGTTTTAATTTCGCCGTTACCGCCGAGCTGCCCCCTGTTTGGTCCCCATCCGCTTCCGCCCGTTCCTCCGCTGCCGCCGCATAGCGTTATGCGCGCCGTTATATCTCGCGGCGCTATCCAAGTTTGCGAGCTTTTTATAAGCTCTAGCGTTCTGGTGATTTTATGTGTGTGTCCGTTTTGATTGGTCGTATAGGCTATATCGTTAGGCTTTGGCAAATCGTCGATTGCATCAAACGCGCCGAAATAATTGGGCGCGTCCATCGCCGTTGTGCCGATTGGCTCTTGGGTATCCGCCCAAGCCAGAGCGGTATAAGCCCACTCGGTTTCCGTTTCCAGATTGTAGGCGATTTTTCCCGCTTCGTCGGCTTCGCTCTCGCGTAACTGGGCGGTCGTCGAATAGCTTCCGAAGTATAACGGATCGCTATTGGCGTGCGTCCCTATGGGTTCGCCGCTGTCTTGCCATAGGTTATTAAGCGAAAATGCCCATTCCGTATCGGTAGCCGCTATCGCCGCGATAGAGCCTTCCGCTGGCGTTAGCATATCGGCGGCGAGCGCGTAAGAGCCGTAATAGTTAGGCGAGGTTTGCGGCGTAGCGCCTACGAAATTATACGTATCAGTCCAGCCGTTCTGGTAAGAATATATATACTCCGTGTTTATCCGCGCTTCGTTGGCGTTCGATATGGTCAGCGGATCGGTTTTTTCATTCGCGATTGTCGCCGATCGCAAAGCGTTCAAACCCGTCGTTTTAACCGCGTCGTAGCCGTTTAACGATAGCGTTCCGTCCGCTTCAACATAATTTTTGCCTTCGGCTATCGAGCCTTTAACTAATCCCGCAATGTCGTTTGTCGCCGTTTCGATACCGACCGCGCGGGCGATCCATATATCGCTCGTAGCGATATACTGATAGTCGTGATCTTCGGCGTTAGCTCCGTTAGAAAGTAGCGTTCCGTCGGGTATCGGATCGCTCGCGTTATTGCTCGCCGTTCTATAAAACGTAGTAAGTTGCGATTGCGTCCAGCCGCCCTGCGGTATCGTCGCTTCCGTAAACACAAAGCGCTTTGATAAGCCTTGCAAAGATTGCATGGCTTCCGTTAAATCTCCTATGGCGTTTAGCGCCTCTTTAGGCATAATGCCGTTTATTCCGGCGATGGTTATCGTCGCTGGAGTAGTCCCGTTTGGATTTAGCGTATTATTCCAAGCCGCGCCGTCAAACAGCCATTCCGTATTGGTTTCCAAGTTGTAGGCTATTTGCCCCGCGCTCGCGCCGCTAGAGGCTTCTAACGCCTCCGTAGTCTCAAACGTTCCGAAAAACATAAGGTTGGGCACATACGTATCGGCGGCGGCGATAATATAATCTCTTAATATCTCTATCGTCTGCTCGGTTAAGGCGTCGTATCTCTTTAGCTTAGCCTTCATCGTAACGCCGCTTTGGACGTTCTCAAAATCTACCAGCCCGTCTTTTGCCAGCGCGGTTACGTTCGCCGCTAACGTCTCGACGATCTCCTTGTTATCGCTCGCCGACTCGGCGCTATTCGCCGCGTTGGCTTCGCTACCAGCCGCCGCGTTTTGGCTGGCTAACGCCGCGCTGGCGCTGTCGGCGGCGTTCTGTTCGCTTTGCGCGGCGTTACTCGCGCTTTGCGCCGTCGCTTCTACGTTAGTCGCTGTTAAATCTTTATTAGCGCTAACTTCCTCGCCAATCTGTTCTATACGCGGATATAGCGTTTGCCAAATATACTTGCACAATTCGTAAAATTTCATGTTATCGTCTCCGTATATGGCGGGTATTCGGGCAGATTACCGCCCGCTAAATCAAAGAAAACCAGATCGAGCGCGGTTAAATCCTCGCGTTCGATTTCGTCCTCTTGAGCGCGGCAGAAGTCGGCGAAAAATCCGCCTTCGTATCCGCGCAGGGTTTTCAGGTCGCGCATATGAGCGTCGATACGCTCGATTAGCGACGCGACGAACTCATAGCTCTTTATATCGCCGTTCCAGATTAACCAACCCGCGCGCGACGGTTGTCGCGCCAGCTTCTCAAACTCGATTTCGCTTGCGCCTCGCGGAACGACAAATAAAATAACGCCGCTTGCCTGCGATAAAGCGTAAGCGCTCCGTAACGGCAGATCGGCGTTTGGAGCGAGAGAGACTGTTTGCTCCCCGCTCGCAATCGCGAGAGGCGCGAAATTCGCGAACCTCTCCCCGTAGGCGTTCTGAAGCGTTATCTCGCCCGCGCTTGGCAAATCAAATTTCACGGCTCGTTTCATAAGCGCAAGTTTGCGGTTTTGCGTCCGCGAAAAATAGGGGTCAGAATTGTTTTTTTGAGGATTTTTGCGAAATTTGAGAACTCTATTGAAAACGCGTTAAATAGGCGGCGTTGCCATTCGGACTGGATTTTGCTAGAATAAAACAGATGTTCGTAAGGAGGAGCAAATGAGTGAAGAACCCGAATCTTTTAACTTTTCGCCCATCGCCGTAGCGAACTATTTCGTGTCCAAGGGCATTGACGAAGGCTCGCCGATAGGCTTGCTAAAAGTGGTTAAGCTCGTCTATTTCGCGCACGGCGCGTGCCTCGCCTATTTTGGCAAATCGCTTTTTTCAGAACAGGTCGAAGCGTGGAATTACGGTCCCGTTATTCCAAGCGTTTACCATACCTTCAAAATTTATGGTAAACAGCTTATTGGCAAACCCGCTAACGAGCTGACTATGGACAAAAAGTTCAAGTTTCGGCTAAATACGCCGCGCCTGTCAAATAACGACCTAGAAAAACTAAACGCCGAGTTCGACGACGGAACTGTTATGAATATGCTTGACGTCGTGTGGCGCGTTTATGGCAAATATAGCGGCGTGCAGCTTGTAGATATAACCCACAAAAAAGATTCTCCGTGGGAGACAGAGTTCCGCGACGACGCTCATCATATTCCTATACCAAACGATAAGATCGAAAAATATTTCCAAAAAGAGGGGTTTAGGCGCTGAATGGACTTAAACGAGCTTAAAAGCGGCGCGGAAAGTAACGTTCCCTCGGAAGCGGCAGAAGTCAATCCTGATCTGCGGAACGACATCAAAGGACTAAAAAGCGATACCGTTACGTATTTTCGCCAACTACTAAAAAGCGGGTGGGTTTGTTGGTGGTTTAGAATTTTCTTTTTTGCGATACTTATTTTTATGATTTGGTTTGTTGCCTTCAGCCTATATGATATTCTATATCACAGCCCGCCTAAGCCCCTATTTTTGTCTATTTGGAGCGAAGCGTTGGCATTTTTGAAAACTGTTTTTGCCGTTATAGGCTTCTTCTGGGTAATTGTCAGAGCCGTTATAAAACTTTGGGAAGAACGCGAATAAAATCCTAATCGCGAGGTTATCGTCGCCGTTAAACGATCGTTTCAAACAACGAAGGCGTTCTATCAGGCGGCTTTTTGCGATAAACGCGAGGCGCGAACGCTTTGACGATCAACGCCTCCAGATAGCAGCTACAACTAACGCCCGCGTAATCGGCGCGCGTTTTCACGCTTTCGATTAACTCCGCGCTTAAACGCCAGCTTGGCAGCCGCTCTCGCGGCGCGTTACGTTTGTTGTAGTGGCGCGGGCGATTATTAGCCATCGCCATTCTCCGCCGCTATCTTTTGCCGCGCGGAGAGAGCGATTAACTCCTCGTCGCTCATCTGCGCCATCTCTTGAGGCGTAATCGCGCCGATGCTGATATTCTTGATTACCGTATCCGGCTCTTTGCCGTATGTAACCTCTTTGGCGGTCTTGATGATTTCGGCGTAGGTTTTAACGTCGGAGAGATACTTAGCCTTTTTAACCATCTCGTCGGCGATATAGACGGCTTTGCCCATTTTCTTATGCAGCGCGTCAAGGCTGATAATCTGCTCGAATATCGCGCCCGCCACCTTGTCGTGGTATTCGCTCGGTTTCATCTCGCCGTCGGTTAGCGCGAGTTCGGCGGCTATATCCTTGCCCGCGCCCTTTTGCAACGCCGCTTTCGCCGCCTCCTCGATAATCGCTCGCGCCCGCTCTTTATCCGGTCCGTACCTGTTCTTTATCCAGCCCTCCTTACGCGCCCAATCCTCGATTGTTTTGCGCGGAAGGCTAAATTGCCTTCCAACCTCTCGCGCCGATTGATCGTGCGTCTCATACCAAATCCTAGCCTCTAAGCGCAAGTTTTTATCGTGCATTAAAATCTCCACGCATATGAGCCGCCCTCGCGCGCGCGAATACGCCCCGTTTCGACGTAACGTTTTTGCTTCTTTGGCGTTGCGAAACGCCAGCCGCTGGCGAACGCGTCCAATCGATTGTCGCGGTTATGTTTCTTATCGGGCGACCACGCCCTAGCCTCCTTTTTGAAATCATCGACGCCGTTTGCCGAGCGTAGAAATACGATCTGAGAGTTGTTGAAATAGGGTTGTAGAACGCTTATTTTTTGTTCTTTAGTTATTTTGTTGTCGGTCGGATAGACCTCGTAATTAGAAAACAGCGGCGCGAGATTATGTTCCCGTCGTTTGGCGTTGCGTTTGGCGAGCGCGGCGGGTAGCAGTTGAGCTAGGGCGTGTCCGCCGCCCGCGCCCTCGATATATGTCCTAGCAGAAGGGTGGCGCTCTATCGCGTCAATTATCCGCTCTACAAATTCGTCGATAGTCCATTTGCCAGCCCAGCAGTCGAGCAGAACGATCAGCTCCGCGTCGTTTTTTGTCCCCCAACCCTCGACGACAATAGCGCGATCGTCGCTTTCGGCTTTGAGGCTCATCGCGGGATCGACCATTATCAGCGTATTTAGCGGCGGCAGATCGCCGAGCGCCGCGCTTTGGTTCATCATGTCGTCGGTGAAAAAACCCGCCTCGATTGTTTCAGGGTCTTGCTGGTATTGCGCCGAAAAGCCGCTAACGCCCATCTCCTTTTTGGCGCGTTCAAGCTCCTTTATTCCCTCTAGCGCCTCAAACAGCGGTTCGTCCGCCGCGCGCTCATAGATGAAACCGCCGAACTCGTAACGCTTTGGCTCGTCCTCGATACCGCGTAAGCAGATATGCAGAAACTCGCCGCCCGCCTCGTCGGCTAACAATCTACCCGCTGGGTCTTCCTTATGGAGCCGCTGCATAATCACGATAATCGCCCCGCGCTTCTTATCCTGCAGACGCGAGATAATACTCTCGCGGTAGTAGTCCCACGCCTCGTCTCTAGCGGCGCGACTTCTCGCGTCGATGGCTTTTAACAGATCATCCACAATCAGATAATCGCCGTGAAAGCCGGTAATCGCGCCGCCCGTTCCCGTTACATACATACCGCCGCCCGCGCTTGTAGTCCAATAGTGCTTCTGGTTTTGCTCTCTGGATAGTTTAAGACGCGGAAAGACGGCGGCGTAGGCGCTATGCGCGACGATGTTGCGCGTTTGGACGCTTACCTGCTCGCTTAAATCCGCTCCATACGTCGCGTATATAAACTTGCGTTGCGGATTGCGCCCTAGCGCCCAGCTTATAAATTGTCTGGCGGCTTGTTCGGTTTTGCCGTAAGAGGGCGGCATATTAAGCAGAACGCGATTGATCTCGCCGCGCTCCACCGCGCTAAAAACTTCGGCTAAATAGCCGTGATGCCAATTATGCTTAAACTCCCTCGCGTAGATATAGCGGAAGCTATAGCGCATAAACTCTAAGAAGTTGCGGCGCGCAAGCTCTCTTTCGGCTAACATCGACGAGACGCTAATTTTGCTCATCGCGCGGTCTTTCTTGCGTTATCGCCCCAAATAGTATCTCGAACGCCGCGAAATTGCGCGGATAACGTCGGCGCGACGCATTCGGTCGCCCAAACGGGCGATACAAACGTTAATTTGCGTTTAGAGTTTCGTAGCCGCCTATGATTTAGCGAGCATTGCTTCAGTATTTTTTTTACCAAGCGTTTTTTATCCATTCTTATCGCGCGTTTAATCATTGTTTGCCTCCCTCTTTTTTTGGTTCGATCAGGCATACGTCGTAAAGCCAATCGCCGTCGGACTTGTTTTTGAATACGGCAAGTTGCAGTCTGCCGCCTATAAACAGAGGCGATTGAACGTATCCGCTCATATAGTTTTCGCCCTTCTCGCCCGTCTTAATCCACAACGCGCCGCACTGATGAGAGACCTCCTTTTCGCCCTTTTTCGGGTGCGGAGGGAGCAGATACAAGAGATAGTCGGGGCTATTTGGAGCATCCGACCTGTTCTTGCCCAATCTGAAAACGGCGGGATATAAAAACGGCAGATGAAGGTTAGCCTGCAAGAAGCGCCCGCCCTCAAACTCGATTCTCTTGATTACGCCGATTCGCATTAGCTCTCGATTTCGACGGGTATCTCTATGTCGCCCGCGTTATAAGTCGTTTCATAATGTCTATAAAACGCCTTCTTATACGGGTTGAATGTAATTTCATTCTTGAAATGAACGCCGTTCTGTTTGTTTTTGGCGATCAGAAGCTCGCGCTTCTGGCTACTTGGATTGTCTTTTTCTTTTATGCGCTTTAAATAGAGAATTACGCTCGCCTCGTGAGCGCCGTTCTTGCTCTTTGTCGGAGCGATAACGCCGCTTGCGGCGTCGAGCTTGCTCGTTTGGATAACGAGAACTATCACAAGCTCTAGCTTATGCGCTAGTTTAGCGAGGCGCGAGAACTTCTCCGTTTCGCGCTCTTCGACGGTAGCGGTTTTCGCGGCGTTGTTTTCAATCCTCATCTGCGAGTCAATTACTACGAACCTCGCGTCGCGCTTAGCCCAAAAACGTATTTCACGCTCAATTTGCGAAATATCATAGCCGTCGTCTATAATTTGCAAATTAGGGGCGTTCCAGCCTTCGCCCTCGACCTCCTTTTGCGTTTGGACGAATTTACGAACCGTAAATTCAAAGCAGAAAAATAGAACGGGCGACGTTTTGGCGATATGCTTCATTATCTGCGTGGCGAGCATTGTCTTGCCCGCCTCCGGTTCGCCGCCGATTAAGATAAGCTGTCCCGCCTCCCAGCCGCCCCTAAACGCGTCGTCCAAGAAGCTAACGCCGAGCGGAAACTTATCGAGCGGCGGTTTTGCCGCGTCCTCTTTGGCGCACAGATCGTAGCTCTTCGCTTTGGTGTTAGTCTCGCCCATAGCCTCTATTTCTGCGAGCGTCTTTTTTACCGCCGCGATTGCGTCCGATACGTTTTCCTCCTCTTCGCTAAATCGCCTTATATTCGTAGCGAGTTTCTGTAATTCGCGCCGCTTAAATAGGTCGATTAGGCTCGCGCAATAGGGCGCTGGCGCTACAAGCGGCGTTGTGGCGAGAATATCGAGCATAGTATCCTCGTGATACCTCTCGCCCAACTCTCGCTTGACAAAGATTTCAGCGATCGGTTGCGCTTTCGCGCGCAAGCTCGCGCAAGCGGCGAATAACGCCTGATGTTGAGTTGTGTAGAAATGTCGCGCCTCTACGCCTTCTAGCGCGTCAAAACCGCCGACCGCAACGCCTTCCATAGCCGTCGCTAACAACGCTCTTTCGAGCGTCAAATCAAAGAGTTCCATTGAAACTCCTAAAATCTTTCCGCGTGTGTAAAAAGCGAGCAAAACCGCTTAAAATCGTGGGTTTTGTTTGCGCGTTATTTGGCGTTAATTTGGGATTACGCCAACCCGACCAACGCAGTTTGTTGCTTGCTTCGTTGGTAAAAACGCCTTTTTTAATCAAAAGTTGCCCGCCTAGCGAAGCTAGTAAATCCGTTAATTCCTTACTTCCCGCGCAAGCGATAGGGCGGTTTACCGCCCGTAATCGCGAAGGAAAGCGGGAATCTATCTTTTAATAAACAATCGTAATGCAAGCGCATTGCATAGCGTTCTTTTAACTTTTTGCGGACTCCCATTTATGCGGGAACGACAACCCGCGCGCTCGCAAGGAGCGAGACAATATCGTCTAACTCGTCTTCGCGCGCGTCGTTTATGTTTCAATCCGAGCGGCGCTTGAACGTTAGGCTATTTTAATTATAAGCGGATTGAAGGCTTTGGAGGCGATCAGCACGCGATCGCCAATTTGCAGGTTTTCGATCTCCGTTTGCGTCGCGGCGACTTTGATTATATCGCCGCCGACAAGGACGCTCAAAATATAGACCACGCCCGACTCCTCGATCAGCAAAATATCGCCGATTACGCGAAATTTGTTGCTGATATTGCTCGCCGAAAACACCTCCGACGGCGCGCCGCTCTTTGCGATCCGTCCGTTTTCGATCACGAAGGTTTTGCTGGAGAGTCTGAAAACTTCGCTTAGATCGTGGCTAACTAGCAACGTGGCGGGGCGAAGCGTTCTTTGTAGCTCCAGAAGTTCGTTTTGCAACTCGCGGCGCATAACGTTATCAAGCGCGCTTAACGGCTCGTCTAGCAGTAAAATTTTGGGTTTAAGCGCCAAAGCGCGGGCGAAAGCGACGCGCTGTCGCTGTCCGCCGCTTAACTGCGAGGGCTTTTGATGTTGGAGATTAACCAGAGCGCATAGCTCTAACAACCGATCGGCGTTAAAACGCTCGTTTTTCGCCAACGCGAATTCGATATTTTTTCTTACGCTCATATTGGGGAAAAGCGCGTAATCTTGAAACACGAATCCGACGCGGCGTTTTTGCGGTTTTTGATTGATCCTTCGCGCCTTGTCAAACCAAATCTCCCCGTCGGCGACTATCGATCCGCCGTCAGGATCGGTTAGTCCGGCGATCATTCTTAAAAGCGTCGTTTTTCCCGCGCCGCTCTCGCCGAAAATCGTAACGAACTCGCCCTCGCCTATCGCGCCGTCGAAGGCAAACTCTATATCGCCGTTCGCGGATTTAAGCCGCTTTCTGACGCTAATCTCGATCATAAGACGTTGGCGCGCGCAAATCGGCGGTTGAGGATATAGACGCAAAGAAGCATCGCGAAGGTGATCGCAAAGAGCGTGAAGGCGTATTTGTGCGCCAGCGCGTAGTTTAGCCCCTCGACCTCCTCGTAGATCGCTATGCTCGCCACTTTGGTAACGCCCGGTCTGCTGCCGCCAATCATCATAACCACGCCAAATTCGCCCACCGTATGCGCGAAGCTAAGCACCGCGCCGACGAGCAGCGAGCTTTTCATATTGGGCAGCAGGACGAAAAGAAGCGTTTTTAACCTGCCCGCGCCGAGCGTGGCGGCGGCTTCGCGCAAAGAGACGCTAAGAGAGGAAAAGCCGCTTTGGATCGGATGAACCATAAACGGCAGACTGAAAATAACGCTGCCCAAAACCAACCCCTCAAAACTAAATACCAACTGAAAATCAAACCGCTCGTCAAGATACCTGCCGATCGCGCTGTTTTTCTTGCTAAACGCCATCAGCAGATAGAAACCAAGCACGCTAGGCGGCAGGACAAGCGGCATGCTTACGATCGTTTCGATCGCGACGCGGACGCGGCTTTTTGTGTGAGCCAACCAATATGCCAGAGGTATGCCGACTATCAACAAAACCGTCGTCGCGCAAAACGCGACCTTGAAGGTTACGACCATCGTCGATACGAACCCGATCGAGTCTTTGCTCAACTCGACGCCAACGTTTTGCAACAGGCTTACGATCGCGCCGCTTAGCTCGAACGACGATATTTTCTCAAACAGATCGCTCATCTAGCGCTCTTATAGATATTTCATTGGCTTTAACCAGCCACTCCACCTCGTCGCCGAGCGCTAGTTTCAGCCGTTTAGCCGATTGCGCCGTGATGATGGATCGTATTTCGTTATCGCCGCTTTGCAGCGCGATCTCGCATAAAAGACCGCCGTAACGCAGGCTTTTGATCGTTGCGCTATGGCGGTTTCTTAGGCTTATATCGCCGATTAGGTTTTTGGCGATCGAGGCTTCGGTCTCTTTGAACAGCGCCTCCACCTCGCGCCCGATCGTCAAATAATCGCAACTTTCCGGCGTTTCCACCAAAAGCGCCGAAAGCGTCAGACCGCCCGCCGCAATCTTGGCAATCGAGATCGCGCCGTCGGTTTCGACTCCGGTAATACAGCCGAAAAGAGCGTTCATTATTTGATAACGCTTAGTCCGTGTTTATCAAAAATCTTGATCGCCGCGTCGGATTTTAGGAACGCGACAAACTTTTGAGCCTCCTCCTGTTTTTTGCTGCTTTTGATAATGACCGTGCCGTATAGAAGCGGATCGTAGAGCTTGGAATCGATATATTCGTATTTGCCCTCGCCCTTAGCGATAATATCCGCCACGACCGAATAACCCGTGATGCCGACCTCCGCCGCGCCGCTTTCCACAAAGGTAGTCGCTTGAGAGATGTTATCGCCCTGAACGATTTTCGATTCGATCTTCTTATACAGACCCGCTTTTTCCAGCGCCTGCGCCGCCGCCGCGCCCAAAGGAGCGGTTTTAGGATTTGCGATCGCGATCTGCTTTACGCTTTTGTCGGTCAAAACGTCGAGACCTTTTTTCAGATCGATCGAGCGGCTCCACAAGATCAGCTTGTTTTCCACCGTCGCGATCACGTCGCCGCTTGCCCAACCGTTTTTGACGATCTCTTGCGGATATTTAAGATCGGCGCTCATAAACACGTCAAACTCCGCGCCTTCGCCGATCTGTTGCGTCAGTTTGCCGCTCGCCGCGAAAACCGTCTCCACTTTGCCGCCTTTATAGGCTTCAACCACCTCCGTCAGAGCGTTTTTGTAGCTTGCCGCCGCCGCTACCGTTATATCCGAAAACAACAACGCCGCGCATGAAAAAAACGCAAAAACCAACTTTTTCATTATGTCTCCTTTTGACATTCATCTGCAATAACGCCGCTAAACGCGGGTTATATAAAGGCGGCGCTTTGCCGCCTCGTTAGCGCCGCGTCCGCGCGAGCATAGCGCGCCTTAAGCGCCTATAATCACATGCGAGGCTTTGAACAGCGCCCACGCTTTATCGCCGCGCTGAAAATTAAGCTCTTTTTGCGCGTCTTCCGTGATTACCGCCGCGATTGTGTTACCGCCTTCAATCGCCAACTTGATCTCCACGTTGACTTTGCCCTCCACGATGGTTTCTACCGTGCCTTCAATCGAGTTGCGCGCGCTGATCGCCTTAGGTTTATCGCGGGAAAGCACAATCCAGCTTGCCTTGATAAGCGCGTAGGCTTCGTCGCCCGTTTTAAGCCCCATATCGTCTAGGCTTTCGTTCGTGATCGTCGCGATAATGGGAGTCTTGCCGCGAGCTAACAGCTTGATCTCCGCGTTGACCGCGCCTCTCTTGATTTCGGACACCGTTCCCGCAAGCTGATTTCTCGCGCTTGTTTTCATCGTAATCCTTTGCGCCGTTCGCAACAGAGAAACGTCGTCGTCTCCGTTTTGCGACAGCAGAGTTAATAGCTGAGAGTGTTTGGCTTGAAGCAACTCAAAAAGCCTTACGAGCGAGCGCCCCGCCCGCGTCAATTTTGCACCGCCGCCGCCCTTGCCGCCTCTTACGCGCTCGACAAGCGTCTGCGGAGCCAAATTGTTCATCGCGTCCACTAAATCCCAAGCGGTTTTATAGCCGATCTTGAGAGCTTTAGCGGCTTTATTGATGGAGCCGTGCGCGTCGATCGCGTTCAGCAACGCCGCTCGGTTTTCTCCCAGCAAGCGCTCTTTGTCCCGATCAAGCCAAACCTTTCCGCCAACCGTCATATTAAACCCTTGTCTCTTAAAAAGAGCTAGTTATGTTACCAGCCGTTTAGATAAATTGGCGCTTAAAAATAAAGCGCTTTGAACGCCTTTTGCCTTAACGCGCCAACAAAAACGCGGGCGGGCTCTCGTCGTTTCGCGCGAGCGGTTTAGACGGCTATTCGCGAAAGAAAGGCTTCGACTTTGGCTATCTGCTCTTGAACGGCGCTTATAGCCGTTCCGCCCTCGCTTTTTCTCGCGTTCATCGATTCAAAAACGTTCAGCGCGAAAACAAGATCGGCTAAACGATCGTCGATTTTCGCCAAATCCTCGCTAGTTAGCTCGCTTAAATCTACGCCTTTTTGATCGGCGAGCGCGACGGCTTTGCGCGCTAGATGGTGCGCGTCTCTGAACGCTATGCCTTTTTTAACCGCCGCGTCGGCTAGATCGGTGGCGGTTAAATGTCCGCGCTTGCAGGCTTTGAGCATAGCTTCGGCGTTGAACTTCGTATCCTTATCGCCGATCATTTCGGTAAAAATCTCAAGCGAATCGCTTAATGTTTTCACCGCGTCGAAAACGCCGCGCTTGTCCTCTTGCATATCCTTATTGTATGCGAGCGGCAGCCCTTTCATCGTCGTAAATAGCGCGATTAGGCTTCCGTATATACGCCCCGTTTTAGCGCGTATTAGCTCCGCTACGTCGGGATTGCGTTTTTGCGGCATAATCGAACTGCCCGTCGTAAATCGATCGCTGATTTTGATAAAACCAAACTCGCTTGACGACCACAATATTAGCTCCTCGCAAAAACGGCTTAGGCGCGTCTGAACGAGGCTCGCGTTGAAAAGTAGCTCCAGCGCGAAATCGCGATCGGACACGCCGTCCATCGCGTTTATGGTTACGCCGTCGAAGCCTAACTCTTTAGCGACGGCTTGGCGATCGATCGGGTGCGCCGTTCCGGCTAGCGCCGCGCCGCCAAGCGGCGAGATATTGTTGCGTTTGCGGCTGTTTTCAAAGCGCTCAAAATCGCGCGTAAGCATAACGATATAGGCAAGCAGATGGTAGGCTAAGCTGATTGGTTGCGCGTGTTGCAAGTGGGTAAAACCGGGCATAAGCGTTTTTGTATGATCTTTCGCGATCGCGAGCAGCGTTCGCATAAGTTTGATCAGCAGTTTTTCTATCGCGCGGTTTTGGCGCAGACACCAGAGCCGAAAATCCAGCGCGACCTGATCGTTGCGGCTCCGCGCGGTATGAAGCCGCTTGCCCGCTTCGCCGACGATCTTTGTTAGGCGTTTTTCGATCGCCATATGTATATCCTCGTCGGATAGGTTAAACTCAAACTCGCCGCGTTCGATTTCGCCTTTAATCCGCGTTAAACCCCGCTCTATCGCCTCAAAATCGCCGCGTTCGATAATCCCTTGCGCGGCGAGCGCTCTAGCGTGCGCGATCGAGCCTTCTATATCCTCGCGATACAGCGCGCGATCAACGTCGATCGAGGCGTTGAACCTATCGAGCGGCTCGCTTGTTTCCTCCTCGCCGTCGCCCCACAATTTTTTGCTCATCTTGCCATCTCCATAACGCGCAGTTCGCGAATTACATTGACTTTTATCTCGCCCGGATACTGCATTTTCCGCTCGATTTCGCCCGCGATCTCCTTGCTTAGCAAAACCGTTTCCCGATCGTCTATTTCGCTCGCGCTAACGATTACGCGCAGTTCGCGTCCCGCCGCTATCGCGTAAGCCTGCGTAACGCCTTTTTTATTGACGGCGATATTCTCAAGCTCTTGAACGCGCTTAAGATAACCTTCCAGCACGTCGCGTCGCGCGCCCGGGCGCGCCGCGCTAAGCGCGTCGGAAGCGCACACCGCCGCCGCTTCGATCGTAAGCGGCTCCTCGTGTCCGTGGTGCGCCATAATCGCGTTTAGCACGACGTCGCCCTCTCCAAAACGTTGGCATATATCAAAGCCTAGCGTTACGTGGTTTCCGTCCTGCTCTTGAGTGGACGCTTTGCCTATGTCGTGCAAAAGTCCGGCGCGTTTGGCGAGCTTTTCGTCGCCGTCAAGCTCCGCCGCAATCACGCCCGCTAGATGCGAAACCTCGATCGAATGCGCCAAAGCGTTCTGTCCGTAGCTCGCGCGGTATTTAAGCCTGCCCACAAGCCTAGCTAGTTCGGGGTGTAGATCGCTAACGCCCAAATCGATCGCCACGTTCTGCCCGTCTTCAAATAGGCTCTCTTCAAACTGCGATTTTACGCTGTTGTGTATCTCCTCGATACGCGAAGGCTGAATGCGTCCGTCTTGCAACAAAAGCTCGATCGTGCGCGTGGCGATCGCGCGGCGATAGAGGCTAAAGCTGCTTATAACGATCGCGCCCGGCGTGTCGTCGATCACTATATCCACGCCGAGCAGATTTTCTAACGCTTTGATATTGCGCCCCTCTTTGCCGATGATGCGCCCTTTATAATCCTCGTTGCCGATCGCGATCGTGTTGATCAGCCGCTCGTTGGCAAAATCGCTCGCAAATCGCGTAGTCGCCTGCGCGATAATAAAATTGGCGCGTCGTCTCGCCTCGTTTTTCGCCTCCGTCTCCGCTTTGCGTATGATGTTCGCCGCGTCGAGACGCGCTTTCTCCTCGACTTGAGAGAGCAAGACCTTTTCGGCTTCGGCGGCGGTCATACCCGCCGCTTTTTCGATAGCTATCTGCGCCTCTAGCAGTCGTTGTTCGTTGCGCTTTTGCTGCTCTAGGCTATCCTTTCGCAACTTCGCGACCTCTTTGTGAAGCCTATCTATAGCGCGGCGTTTTTCCTCGATCGCCTCCTCTTTTTGCGCGATCAAGCGCGTTTTTCGCTCCTGTTCGCGCAACGCGGCGCCAAACTCCTCCTCGACGCGCTTTTTTAACTCAAGCTCTTTGGCGCTTAGCTCGACTTTGGCGCGCTCTAAAATCATGCGCGCTTCGTTTTCAATCGCCTTAGCCTTAGCTTTTGCCTGCTCTACCCGCAAGGCGTGCCGAGACAAATTGACTTTACGAGTTACGAACCAAGCTATAAAAGCGCATGCTACCCCTGAAATTACCCCCGCAACGATATGTTCTAAGACCATAACGGTTCCCTAAATTGCAAATAACCTTATCGCCGCTCACCAGATAATCCCCCTCAATATCCCAAACGTCGCCGACCTTCGGCGCGCGCAGAAAAAACGGTTCTACAAAAATCACTGTCGGCTTTTTAACTAAATCGCAAACAAAACGATCATACATGCCTTTGCCATGTCCGACGCGCTTAAAATCGGCGTCCACAGCGACGGCAGGCACGATCAACAGATCGGCTTTTTTAATCTCCCGCAAGCTATTCGCGGGGGTCAAAACACCCAATGATCGACGTTCTAAAGGCAATCGAAATGCTACCATTTTGAAGCTAACGTCCGCGATAAAAGGAGCGTATAATTTTGCCCTCCGTCTTAACGGGCGAAACAGCGGGCGCAAATCCGCCTCAAACCAGAGCGGCAGATAGATCAAAACGCTTTTGAAATCGAGCTTTTTCAGCAATTTCTCTAAGGTTCGGCGCGTTTTCGCGCTCTGCGCGGCGCATACCGCTTTGCTTCTTGATTTTAGTTTTTCTAACGCTCTCGCCCTTATCGTCTCTTTGTCCATTGCGTGAATGCCGTTATGAGATATAATTTCGTTATGGTAACACGGACGCTTTTTTTTATCGTCGCGATCGCTTTGACTTTTAGCGGTTGCGACAATCATCGCGCGTCGATAGCGGGCGCGAAAACGGATTTCGAGCTAAAAACGCTTAACGGAGATATTATTAACGCGCGCATAGAGCCTTCCGACGGGCGGTTTAACGATCTAGTGATCGACAACGACGGCAAACCGACGATCTACGCGTTTTTTACCACGGTCTGCCCCGAATGCGCTAAAGAGATTCCGCATCTTATCGATATGAAAAAACGCTACGGAGCCAAGATTGATCTAATCGGCGTGCTTGTGGAGAACAAAACCGCCGACGAACTCGCGGATTTTGTCGCGTTTCACCAGATAAACTACCCCGTAACGCTTGGCGCCGGCGCGTTCAGGCTCGCCGACGCGGTGGGCGGCGTGCGGCTGATTCCCGCGATGCATATCTACAGCGGCAAAGGCAAATATGTGTCGCACTTTGTGGGACCCACGCCGCAAGAGATGCTGGAAACTCGTATCAACTCGTTGCTTGAAGCCAATTAGTGCTGGACTTTCTTAAAAAAACGACGGATACGATCCGCGCGATCGTCCCCAAAACGCGCGCCGTTTCGCCCGAAGTTTTAGAGGAGGCGCTAATAGGCGCGGATATGGACTACGACGAGGTAGAGGCTCTGCTAGATCGCCTCGTGCAACCGATCACGCGCGATCGCTTAAGTTTCGGACTGCTGGAGCTGTTACCCGCTTTCGATCCGATCGAGATAACGCAAAAGCCGTTTGCGGAGTTGATTATCGGCGTAAATGGCGCGGGCAAAACCACCACGATCGCCAAACTCGCCAACCGCTATAAAAGCGAAGGGCTTAGCGTAATGTTAGGCGCGGGCGACACCTTCCGCGCGGCTGCCACGGAACAGCTAAAAGCGTGGGCGGCAAAACTGTCGCTGCCAATCGTCTCCGGCGGCGGCGATCCGTCGGCGGTCGCGTTTGACGCGATCTCTTCGGCGCTGGCAAAAAAATGCGATCGCGTCTTGATCGACACGGCGGGCAGGCTTCACACGCAAAAAAACCTAGCCGAAGAGCTAAAAAAAATCGTTCGCGTATGCGGCAAGGCGCATGCCGGCGCGCCGCATAGAAAACTGCTCGTTTTAGACGGGACGCAAGGGCGATCGGCTATCAATCAGGCGCGCGAGTTCAACGAGATAATCGGGATCGACGGCGTAATCGTTACCAAGCTAGACGGCACGGCAAAAGGCGGCGCGATCTACTCGATCTCGCGCCAACTGCAAAAGCCGATCTTGTATATCGGCGCGGGCGAAAAAGAGGGCGATCTGATCGATTTCAACGCGCGTAGCTTCACCGATAGCTTTATCGAACCTTTTTTCGAGCGGTAATCGGCGATCTAGCGTTAAGGCAAATAAGCGTTAAATGACGGCGCGGCAACGCGAATTTTAACGGAGCGTTATGTCAAAAGCGAAAACTTTTTTCGAGTGTCAGCTCTGCGGCGCGATCGCGCCGCGCTGGACGGGCAAATGCGCTAACTGCGGCGCGTGGGATAGTTTTGTCGAGGTAAAAGAAAAGCCCGAAACCAAAAATAGGCTAAGCGCGAGCGGCGCGGATAAAACCGCCGTCGCGATTACGGAGGTTAAAGAGGATAACTTTTTACGATACTCCACAGGCGAGGCGGAGCTTGATCGCGCGCTTGGCGGCGGGCTTGTTTCGGGCAGTCTCGCGTTGATCGGCGGTTCGCCGGGGGTTGGCAAATCTACGCTGCTGTTAAAGATCGCGGCAAACCTAGCCGAAAGCGGAAAAAAAATCCTATATGTCAGCGCGGAGGAGTCGGCGGGGCAGATTAGGCTTCGCGCGGAGCGAATCGGCGCGCTCAAAAAGAACCTGATGCTCTTGAACGAGATCGATTTACAGACAATCAAAGACGAGCTTGCCAACGATTACAACGCGGCGGTGATCGACTCGATTCAAACCATCTATTCAAGCGAATTATCCGCCGCGCCGGGTAGCGTTTCGCAGGTGCGCGAGATAACCTTCGAGTTAATGAGGATCGCCAAAGAGCGCGATATAGCGATCTTTATTATCGGGCATATCACCAAAGAGGGCGCGATCGCGGGACCGCGCGTGCTGGAGCATATGGTGGATACGGTGCTATATTTCGAGGGCGATAGCTCCGAAGAGTTGCGGATTTTACGCGCTTTCAAAAATCGTTTCGGCGGCACAAGCGAAATCGGGATTTTCGAGATGAAGCGCGAGGGACTAAAAAGCGCGGGAAATATCGGCGGCAGATTTTTCAACCGTCGCGAAAACAAGAGCGGTTCGGCGGCGACGATTACGATGGAGGGAACGCGCCCGCTTGTGCTGGAGGTGCAGGCGCTAGTTAGCGACGCTTTTAGCAATCCGCGTAGAAGTTCGACGGGTTTCGATCAGGCGCGGCTAACTATGCTGTTGGCGCTACTGGAAAAAAAGCTGGAGCTTCCGTTTAACCGCTACGACGTGTTTATCAATATCGCGGGCGGCATTCGCGTAAGCGAAACCGCCGCCGATCTCGCGGTGGTCGCGGCGATTTTAAGCAGCTTTCGCAACCGCCCGATCGGCGAAAAGACGCTGTTTATCGGCGAAGTGAGCTTGATCGGCGATATTCGCGAGGTTTCAAATATGGATCAGCGCCTAATCGAGGGCGTGGCGCAGGGGTTTGAAAAAGCGGTCGTCCCCCGCGCGCCTATGAGCAAAATCGATATTAAATGCTTTGTCGCCGAAGAGGTATCGAAGGTGATCGAATGGATGTAGATCGCTCTCGTAGCGCGCGATCAAGCCGTCGATATTGCGAAATGGCGCGGTTTTTGATCACTCTTTAGCGACGAAAGGCGGCGCGAAGCCGTTTAGCTCTAAGTTCGCGAGGTTAAATCCAGCCCTCGCCGCCGATTTAATTCCTCGCAAAGCTCTTAATATCGACTTTGCGGATAAAAGAGATAAATAAAGAGAGCGAAACGTAGGGTTAGATAAGCTCCAACTATTTTTTAATGTTAGGCGAGCGTATTTCGCCTTTTGCCGACAGGCGCTAAAACAATACGAAGCGCCTATTACGCCCTTGAAAATCTTATCGCGAATAATATTCGCCGCGCCTATGGGAGACCTATAGAAACGGAGGTTAAGTTTGCGCGGTTCTTTGAGACTTAAACGCGAAACATAACGTTAACGCAACGCCGATCGCAATTAAAACGGCGCCCAAACCCGTCGTTTTTACTCCCCTAACGTCCATGTTACGGCTAAAAAACGGTCAAAGCGGTTACGCCCGCGACTGTTAAGATTTTGAAAGCGGTCTAACGGGCGTTTTTCCCGCGATTATTTTTAGCTCCTTCTTTAGTCTGCGCGGCTAAACTGGAGAGTAAGCCGATCGGATTATCCGATCGACGCGTTATCGCCGCGCATACCAAAGCCGCCAAAATACGTTTCCAAAACATCGCGATCGGTTTTTGAAAACGCCAAAACCGCCGCGCCTATAAAGCGCGGCGGTTGTTTAACGCCCTAAAATATAACGGGCGGCGGCGTTCAAACCTCTATGGCGTTAGCTAAA
>JAIRNH010000016.1 GCA_031258155.1 Helicobacteraceae bacterium
TCGCGCAATTTTACGGGCTTTTCCGACGCTATTTCAGAACCTATTTTGTTATACGACATTTAACGCCTTTAAGCGCTAAAGAACGCCGAGCGTTCCTAGCTGTGTTGATAACTCGCGACGACAGGTTTGACGGCTATTTAATTGAGAAAATCATGTTTTGCCCGAAAAGGCGTTTAGCCAAAAACGATAAACTCATAAACGCTTGAACGGCTAGTCGCCTTTTTATACGGCGCGAAAATCGCTTTCTTTGCGTCGCCCTACATTCGCGGCTAATTTTTCTAGCGTATTTCTCAAAGAACCGTCCAGCGATCGAACCGGCGCCGCACAATATCGCGTTTCGTCGCCTAGCGCGGCAATAAATACGCTATGGATTTTTTATAACGATCGATTGCCGCCATTATGGCGTTTTGACGGACGCGGCGGCAGCAAGCGCCTAAGAGTAAAGAGCTAGTAGCGCTCCGGATCGTCCGCGCGGCGAATTTCAAAATCAAAGAATTGGCTTTCGTAGCGATTAGCGCCGATCTGAAAATACTCCAAAGAGGCGCCCTTCGCGTTGCCCACTTCCTGATACAAAAGCCCTAGAGCATAGCGAACCTCTTGATTTTTGGGATCGGCGTTTTTGGCGATTTGCAAAAGCGCGATCGCGTTCTCTTTATGCCCCGCGCCGATCGAAGCGACGGCGCCGTAGAGCAGCGTATCAACGTCTTTAACGCCCAGTTCGTCTATCAACGCGTTGCTAAGCGCGTAAGCCTCCTCGAAATTCTGAAGATAGATATTGGTCGCTATTAGAGCCTGCATAAGCGTTCTAGGCTCGTTTTTCTCGATCGCCAGCCTCCGCTGCAACAGTTCGCGCACCTCTTCAAGATTGCCCGTTATTAGACCGAGCTTAACGTATAGATCGCGCGCGATCGGCGCGCCATAGTAGAGCGAATCGAAATTAAAATCGCGCCTAGACATAAACCTTTGCGCCTCGAAGGCGAATTGGCGTATAGGCTTGCCCTTATTATCGGCGTATAGCTCAAGTATGCCCGATAACAGATCGTTTGGATATAGCTTCGCGAGCTTGCTAGTCGCTTCCTTGAGCGCGTCGAGGCGGTTTGTCTGATCGGCGGAGAATATATCCAAAAGAATATACTGCGCCAAAACCTCTTTCTTTTGCGTTTCCAACCATCGCGCCGTCGCCTGAAAGTTTCCGTCGTGAAAACTTAACAGCGCGCGCCAAAAAGCGCTCTGCTCGTCGTCGCGATCGGTAAGCGCCGCCGTAAGCTCGCCGATCAAACGACTTTCGTCGGCTTCGGTAAAAGAGGACAAAACGACGGAATAAACGCCGGCTTCTATATTTTTCGGATTGAGATAATAAGCCCTGCGAAAATGCAAATAGGCTTCGGGGAGGCGACCGAGTTGCGCGTAAGAGAGCGCTAGGTTATACTCTAGCGCGTCGCTGTTTTTAAATTCGCTTTCGGCTCGCGCCAAAGCCTGATTAGCCAAAATAAGACGGTTGTTGATCGCCAATTTGATCGCCGCGCTCATTCTTACGCCCGCGCCCGCAAATACGCGGCTCTGCTCCAACAAAGCCGTCGCCTCTTCGATCTCGCCGCCGCTTAGGGCGATCTGCCCCTTGCGCACCTGCGCGACGCTCTTGTCCGGATCGACCATCATATAGGGCGCGTAGGTAAATAGCGCCTGCAAAAAAACTCTATTATCGACCAATAGCCGTCCGGAAAAGTAATTTTGCGCTTCGACTATATCAAACAGACGATCCTTTAACTTTACTTTAATCGGGTAATAAAACGGGTTTTGTTCGAGCTTTAGCGTCTCGTCGATCAAAGACGAAGCCTCTTTGAAAAAGCCGTTTTTGAGATGAACCAAAACGAGCGCGGAGCGGGATTTGTTTTGCTCTACGTTGGCGTTTATCGCTTTTTGCAACCTGTCTTCGGCGAGCGACCACTCGCCGATACGCGCGTATAACAATCCTAGCGTAGGCAGATTTTCCGTTTTGTTTGCGCGCTCTAGCGCCTCGATCGAGCCTGAAGCGTCGCTGAACATCAGTCTCATCTTAGCTAAAATCAAATTTTGCTCTTCGCCCAAGTAATCGACCGAAGGCGAAGCCGCGCCGATCAGCGCGTCAAACGGGCGATTGTCGTAGTAGTTTATCAACGCGTAATAATAGCCGTAAAGCGGCGCGGCGGATTCGTTTTTCAGGCTCTCTTTGGCGATCGCCGTATAGCGCCGAAACAACGGCTCGTCGCCAAGTTTGAGCGCGCAAACGGCGGCGTTGATAGCCGCCGGCGTTTTATGCGAGGAAGCCGCGATATACGGATCAAACACTTCGATCGCGCCGCGCCAATCGTCCTTTTTCATGCGCGCCACGCCTAGATTATATAGCGAAAGCGACTCGCTGAAAATTGAAATCCGCTCGTATATATCAAGAGCCTCCGAAAGCGAACCCTCCTCGTAAAGCATAGCCGCTTTGGTCAGCATTCCCTCGATCGTAGCGGTTCTATTGTTGATAGCGATCAGCTCGCGATCGTCTCTGGACGCTAGGATAGCCTCGCTCGCCGTAAACGCTCTTGGCTGATAAACGGTTTCGTCAGAAACGCCAAACGCCAGCGCCAAAACGCCAAAAAGGATCAGCATCGCCAAAATCAGCGCGCTTCCCCATACAATCGGCTTTTTCGCCTCCGTTTCGATTTTGGTTAGCGCGCGGTTAAACTTTTCGCTTAAAGGAGATTTTAGCGGCGCGGGCGACGACGGTTTTTCGGCGTTTTCGTCCGATCTATCGGCGTCGTCCGCCGGTTTAAGAACATAAACTTCGGCGTTTTCGTCCGCTTCCGGTCGCGTATTTTCCGCCATGTTTTAGCTTTGTTTTAGATACGGCGCCAACGCTTTTGGGAGATCGATTTCGCCGTTTGCCCGCTGACAGTTTTCCAAAATCGCAATCAGCGTCCGCCCTACGGCTAAACTAGAACCGTTTAGGGCATGGACAAGCCTATTGGATTTGCCGCTTTTGTAGCGAATCTTTGTGCGGCGCGGTTGAAAGTCGCGCGTGTTGCTGATGGAGCTTATTTCGCGGTATCTGCCCTCGCTTGGAATCCATACCTCCAAATCGATCGTTTTCGCGGCGCTAAAGCCCGTATCGCCCGCGCATAGCGCCACGCTGCGGTGCGGCAACTCCAAACTTACCAGTAGATCGCTCGCGCAGGCGATCATCTCCTCAAAAATCCTGTCGCTATCTTCGGGGCGGGTAAGCGCCACAAGCTCCACCTTGTCAAACTGGTGTTGGCGCATCATTCCGCGCGTGTCTTTGCCCGCGCTGCCCGCCTCTTTGCGAAAACAGAGCGTATGCGCCGTCAATTTGATCGGCAACTCCTCTTCGGGAATAATCTCGTCGTAGAATAGATTGACAAGCGGCGCCTCCGCCGTCGGCGTTAGAAAGAGATCGTTTTCGCTTAATTCGCCCGTTTCGGCAAGATATAGATCGGCTTCAAATTTCGGCAGTTGCGCCGTGCCGGTAAGCGTCCTGCGATTAACCAAAACCGGCAGCCACGCCTCTTTGAAACCGCGCGATTCGTTAAAGTCGATCATATAGGCGATCAGCGCGCGCTCTAGCTTCGCGGCGAATCCCCGCATAACGGTAAAGCGCCCGCTAGCGATCTTGGCGGCGCGCTCAAAATCCAGCCAGCCGCGCTCTACGCCAAGCTCGTAGTGCGCCTTTGGCTCGAAGTCAAAAACGCGCGGCGTAAGCGTTCGTTTAATCTCTACGTTATCGTCCTCGTTTGTTCCGTCGGGAACGTCCGCGTCGGGCGGATTTGGAAAGTTAAGCGCCTCTATTTCAAGCTCGTTTTCAGCCGAACGCAACAGATTGGTCAGCGCCGCGATCACGCCTTTGTTTTCGACGACTTGCGCGTTAAGCTCGGAAGCGTCCTCGCCGTTTTTTATAAGAGCGCCGAACATTTTGCTTAGGCGGTTATGCAACGCCTGTTTCTCCTCAAGTTCCCTTCTTAAACGTTTGGCTTCGCTCGCCTTAATTTTAAGCGATTCCAACAGCGTTTCATCTACCTTTTTGCGCCTGATCCGCTCGCAAAAAGCCTTGTAATCGCGTTCTAATTCTTTAAGATCGATCATTTGATTTCGACTCCCCAGCCAAATCTGCTTTGATTGTTTTGCTTTTGTCGTTTGAAGCGACCTCCACGCGATTTCTGCCGCCGGCTTTGGCGAGATACAAAGCCACGTCCGCGCGCCCGATCAAGGTCTCCATAGTATCGCCGCGCTTATAAGAGGAAACGCCGACGCTTACGGTTATTTTAGGCGCGTCGCCGTATTCGTGCGTTTCGACGGCGAGTCGCAACTGCTCCATCTTCCTCGCCGCCCACTCTTCGGAAGTATTTATCAGCACTACTAGAAACTCTTCGCCGCCCCAGCGCGCCGCTAAGTCGGTTTTACGGGTTTTGGCGACGAGAATGTTCGAGAGGGTTTTAAGCGTCTGATCGCCCACGAGATGCCCATATGTGTCGTTTACGGCTTTGAAATGATCGATGTCTAACAGCGCGACGCTTAAACTCTCGTCGTATCTTTCCAAACGATCGATCTCCATTTGAAGCAACTCGTTAATGCGCAAGCGGTTCATTATGCCCGTCAGCGCGTCCGTGTGCGATTGTTTCGTCGCTTCGTTCAATTTTTGTAGCGTTTCCGCCAGCTCTTTTTGCAGGGTTATGTCGTGTCTGATCGCCATATACCCCTTGACGACGCTCGTTTCGGAAAAAATCGGCAGAACCGTAGTCTGAACCCAGAAGAAGCCGCCGTCTTTTTTGCGGTTTTTCAGCTCCCCGCTCCAAGTCAAGTCCTGTTTGATCGTTCCCCACAGATCGGCAAACAACTCTCTTGGCGTGTCGGGGTGGCGCACGATATTATGCGGTTGTCCCAACAGCTCCTCTTTGGTAAATCCCGACACGCGGCAAAACGCCGCGGAAACGTAAGTGATAACGCCCTGCGTATCGGTTCGCGAAGTAATTACGTTTTCATCTACTATGTCTAAATAGTGGTTTAGCTCTCGGTTAAGCTCGTGAACTTGCGCCGTGCGCCGCTTAATCTCCTCTTCGCGTTCTTCTAAAAACCGTTTCATCTTAGCTTCTTCGCGTTCTAATTTGCGGTTTATTTCGTAAACCGCCTCGATAAAACGGTTGAAGTGATCGGCGATAACGCCAAACTCGTTTTTACCCCACTCGCCAAGCCGCACGTCCGGATCGCCGGCGTTTTTCGCAAGACGCTCGGTAGCGTTTTCAAGCTCGGCGATCGGAGCGAAGATTAACTTGGTGGAAAAAGCAAAGAAAAACAGACTCGCCGAAAACGTTAAGGCAAAGATAACCAACGCGATATACTCGATCGAAGCCGAAGAGGTTTTGTCGTATTCCGCGAGCGAAAAGGTGAGGTCCATTACGCCAAGCACCGAGCCGGCTTTTGCGTTGATATGGCAGGTTATACAAGTTTCGTCGGCTTTGAACGGTTTAAGATGGCGAATCTTTCTGTCGTAATCTTTAAAGATAATATCCCTATCGACTCCCGTAGCGATAGCCTCCCTAATCTCTTCGGGGAAACTCGCAAGGCTTGATCGCGGCGAATCGATCGCCGCCGAAGGCGAAACAAACAGCTCAAGTTTATCCACATAGCGTTCGTTTTTGGCTAACTCTAGGGTTTTAAGCACCTGTTGCGAAGAGCCGCCTGCGCTCATAACGGCAAATAGGGTTTGAAAGATAGATCGGCTTAAACGCTCGATGGAGGTTTTCGCCGACTGATCGATAATGTCGCGATAATCCTCTCTTAATACGGCGAGGACGACGATCGTTACCATAGCGACGACGACGAGACCCAAAATAACAAACCGCGTTCGGAGTTTGTAAAGAAAACGCAGGTCTTCTTTTCTAACGCCGCGCTTACCTGTCCGAACCATCTAAATCCTCTGCGCAAAAGACACTTGGCAAGCCCCTTTTCAGAGAGGCTTGCCGTAGGCGACGGGCAAATTACTCAAAACGAAATGTTTTTTTAGCCGTCGTCGTAGCGGTAGTAGCTTCCGTGTCTTGGTCCGTAGGCTTAACCATCAAAGCTTCAAGCTCTTTTTGAGCGGTAATATCCAAGCAAACCGCCACATAGCCCTTCATTTCGTTATCGTCGTCAAAGAGCGGCGAAATAACTATGCGCACCCAATAAGCCGCGCCGTCTTTTCTGCGGTTTTTGATCTCGCCTTGCCAAACCGCGCCGGCTTTGATCGTATGCCATAGCTCGGCAAACGTCTGATCCGGAGTGGTCGGGTGGCGCACGATATTGTGCGGCATATTGATCAGCTCGTCTTTGGCGTAGCCGGAGATGCGGCAGAACGCTTCGCTGACGGAGTTAATCACGCCGTTAAGATCGGTGCGGGAGATGATCACGTTGCTATCCACAATTTCCACGTAGCGGCGTTGCTCGCGATCGGACTTGCGAACCTCTTCCACGCGGCGTTGGAACTCGATTTCGCGTTCTTCCAGCAGTTTTTGCGTTTTCTTCTGCTCGGTAGCCAGACGGCGATTAATCACATACACTTTGTCTATAAAGCGGTTGAAGTGGTGAGAGACTTCGCCAAACTCGTTATAACCGCGCTCTTGCAATCTAACGTCGGGGTCGCCCGCGGTGGAAGCGAGTCTCTTAACCGCGTCGCGCAACTCGTAAAGCGGCGAGAATATCAGATTGGTGGAAACGAAGTTCATAATAATACCGCAAACCACGATCAAACCTAGTATCACCAACACTACTTTTTGAATCGACTCTCTAGATATTTGATCGTATTGATCTTGCGAGAGCGTCAGGTCCATAACGCCCAGCACGTCGCCAATCTTGATGTTCACATGACACTGCACGCACTCGTTTTCAGCCACAAAAGGCTTGATGTAGCGCGCGCCGCGTTTAACCGTTCCCGCGTTTTCGACTTGCTGGAAAACGTCCGCGCCCGATTCAAACACGCTGGCTATTTCTGGCGGCGGGTTAAAGCGATCGGTTGGACGGAAGATTTCAATGATCTCTTTTGAGACGTGCAGATCGAGCTGATCGACGATGTTTTTATTTTTCGCGTCTTCAAGCGCTTTATGCACCTGCTCGCTTCCCCCGAAGTTCATCGAGACAAACAGCGTCTGGAATATCGAATCGCTAAGACGGGTCATCGACTCTTGCGCGGCTTTGTTTGTCATGCTTCTGTAGTCAAGCCACAAAAGCCCGATAATGACGGTCGTTAAAATAACGACTATGACCGAGAACGATAGGATAAAGCGATTACGGATCTTTCCGAAAAAGCCTATTTGTTTCATCTTGGCAACCTTCCCCCAGAAAGTATAGTGTTGCTGTAATACTACTATTTTACTGCTTTAAACGCGCCTCTTTTCGCTTAGATTTTGTCTCAATTATGATAGGAGAGCCTTCAAAATTAGCGTTTTGCCTTAATTTATTTGTTAAATACCGCAAGTAGCTAAAATGGATTGACCGCGGGCGGTTGGAGATCAGAGCGATTTTAGGCGGTTTAACTTCATGCTGCGCGGCGTAGTAGATTTTTACCGTTTTGCCGCGATCGCTTGGAAGCGGGTGCCTGCTAAGCGCCTCGTTGATAATCTCGTTGAGCCGCGCCGTTGGAACGCGGCGCGAGTAGTTTTCATGGACGTTTATAATCAGATCGCCTAGTTTATTCACGCGCTTTTTAGAGAGCGCGCTTAACGTAATAATCGGCGCGTAGCTTAGAAAAACAAAGCGATCGCGAACCTCTTTTTCTAGGATTTTATACTCCGCGCGCGCAATATCGTATTTGTTCAGCACAAGGATCGCCGCCGTCTTGTGCTTGTCCGCCAGCCCCGCTATCCGCTCGTCAAGCTCGGAAAACTCTTCGCTCGCATCGAGCGTTATAAGCGCCACGTCGGCGACGGCGAGCGCCTTTTCGGTGCGATCGAAGGCAAATCTCTCTATACCCTCTATCCTGCTTCGCTTGCGAACGCCGGCGGTATCGACAAAAACAATCTCTCGATCGCCAATCGTTATTCTCTCGTCCACTGGATCGACCGTCGTCCCCGCGACGCGGCTTACTACCGAGCGATCAAAGCCGACAAGCGCGTTTAACAGCGCGCTTTTGCCTACGTTGGGGCGACCGATAATCGCCGCTCTGATCGCTTCGCCTCCTAGCGCGAGCGCGCCGTCGCCTACCGAAGCGGCGATCGCCTTGCCGCAAGCGCGGATAATCTCTCCCGCGCGCCTTCCAAGCTCGTCAAATCCCCGCTTGTGCGAACAGGAGATTGTATATAGCTCTTTAGCCCCAAAACTCATATACTCGTATCTACGGCTTTCAAGCGCGTCGTTATCTATCTTATTTAATACAAGGACGATTGAAGGGTTTAGCTTCTGCGATTCGTAAAAAAGTCGCCTATCCTCGTCGCTTGGCGGTAGTTGCCCGTCAACCAAAAAGAGGATTAGATCGGCGTTTTTTGCCGCCTCGAGCGCCTTTTTGCGAACGAGCGCAAAGATTTCGCCGCGATCTTCCAGCCCGCCCGTATCCATAATCTCAACTTCAAACCCGCCGATAACGGCGCGGGCGATCTTTATATCCCTCGTCGTTCCAGCCGCGTCGCTTTCGATCGCCTCTCGGCTTTTGATTAGACGGTTAAACAACGCGCTTTTTCCCGCGTTCGGACGACCAATAATGGCTACTCTAAACATCTTTTTCCCTACATGACGACGCGGTTGCGCCCCTGCTCTTTAGCCCTGTAAAGCGCCTTGTCCGCCGACTTAATAACGTCGAGGGGCGTTAGCGCGTTTTCGCTGTCGGACGCGCCGACGCTCACGGTTACGACGATATGCTCGCCGTCGCCGTTTTTGCCGCGAACCTTGCGATAGTCTTTCAGTTTCGCTTTGGGTCGCTTAGGCGATCGTTTGATAAAACGCGCCTCTTCCACCATCGCGCGCGTTTCTTCCAAATATGGGGCGGCTTCTTTTTTGTTTTTGCCGTTAAATACGATCGCGAACTCTTCGCCGCCGTAGCGGTAGGTTTTCGCTCCGCCGCGCGTCAACGCAAGTTTCGCCGCGACCATCTTTAGCGCCTGATCGCCCGTGTCGTGTCCATACTCGTCGTTAAATAGCTTGAAATGATCTATGTCGATCATCGCTACGGCGTAACGCCCCGAAAGTTTGCGTAGCGTCTCAAAAAGCGCGCGCCGCCCCAAAAGTCCGGTCAACTCGTCGTAATACGCCAATCTATAGGCAAACCGCGCGAAACCTGTGGCGATAATTAGGGCGAGAGCTAGAAAAAAGACGGTTTGCGCGGCGCGATTAGGACATAAAAAAAGCGAAACGATAACGCCTATAAAAGCAAAAAACATCGCTACGTCGAGCGTATTCTGCCGCTCTACGCATATCTTCGCGATCAGCGACAAAACGGCGGCGGCGCAAAAAATTAGCGCGATTTGCGGAACGTTTTCCAACGCTTGCGGCGGGCTAAATAGGGGCGTAGAGAGAGCGCAAAGAGCCTCCGGCGCGTATTTGCCAAACGCGATCAGAGCGATAATGCCCAGCTCTAAAGCAACCGCCAGCGCTCTCGTAAACGAACGAAAAGAAAAAAAAGAGCGCTCCTCCAGCCACGCGAAAACGGCGAAATTAAGCGGCGCGATATACCACGCGGCAAGCCGCAACAGGTCGATCGACTTCGGCTCAAGGCGATCCGCTAAGCCAAAACTATTCGTTAGCGCCGCGACGATAACCCAGATCGGAATTAGCGCGTAAAACAGGCTTAATCGCCCAAACCATATAGACAACGCGATCGACGCGAAGAAAAAGAAGTGCGCGAACGCCAAAAACGTATCGATCGGCAAATGGTCGGAAAACCATACGCTAAGAGCCGCCGCCGCAAGAACGGCTAACGAAAATAAAACAAAACCGATATGATCGAACGCGCCCAAGCCAACCCTTTTTGTGGTTGCGATTATAACAGCCGAAATACAAAATCCGTCGCGGAAGGGGCGATCGGCTAACTAAACGCCCGTCTGATCGTCGCCGCTATAAGCGCTAGATCATCCTCGCTCATTGCCGTCCCGCTTGGCAAGCACAAGCCTTTATCAAAGAGCTTTTGACTTACGCCGTTCAGGAGTTTTCGCGCCTCTTTGAAAACCGGTTGAAGATGCATAGGCTTCCACAGCGGACGCGATTCTATATTCTCTTTTTCAAGCGCCAGCCTTAATCGTTCGGGCGTAACGTCTTTATCCTCGATCGTAATCGTAGAAAGCCAGCGATTGCCTCGCGCGGGAGCCAACTCCGGCATAAACTCAATCGGCAGATCGCTTAGCGCGCGGCGATAAAACTCAAAGATTTCGCGTTTTCTTTTAACTCGATCGGCTAACACTCGCATCTGTCCCCGCCCTATTCCGGCGACGATATTGCTCATTCGATAGTTATAACCGATCTCGCGATGTTCGTAATGCGGCGCGTTTTCCCTCGCCTGCGTAGCGAAAAATAGCGCCTTTTTGATCGGCGCCTCCTCGCTCGCGACCAACGCGCCGCCGCCGCTTGTGGTAATAATCTTGTTGCCGTTAAACGAATAGACGCCAAAGCGCGCGATCGCGCCGCAATACGCGCCGCGCCAACTTGCGCCTAACGCCTCGGCGGCGTCCTCGATCAACGTCACGCCGTAGCGTTCGCATATCTCGCAAATCGCGTCCATATCCGCCGACTGCCCGTATAGATGAACGAGGACAAGCGCCTTAGGCGCGCGCTTTTTGCAAAGCTCCTCTAGCAAATTTGGATCGAGATTCCAGCTCTTTTCTTCGCCGTCGATAAAGATAGGCTCGGCGTTTTGAAAGATAATTGGCGAAACCGAACCGATAAAGGTAAAATCGCTGACGGCTACTAAATCGCCCGCGCCGACGCCCAAAACGCGCAAAGCTAGATGCAGCGCCGCCGTGCCGCTTGAAACGCCTAGCGCGTATTTCGCCCCCGTAAAAGTCTTGAGGTCCTTCTCGAAACCCGTTACGTTTTCGCCTAGCGGCGCGACGTAATTTTTGTCAAACGCCTCGCGTATAAAATTAAGCTCGTCCCCGCCCATATGAGGCGGCGACAAGAAAATCCGTTTATTTGCCATAACCCCGCGCCAAAATAAATTATCGATAGCATACAATAAACGCCCAAATCGCTAACGGCTCGCGCAAATGCAAGGACGAAACCGACGCGAAGCGTCGTTTGCCCTTGGCTAGAGGCGATCTCGCCCTAGCCTAGCGCGAATTTGCCTATAGCGGAATAAACGCGCGGTCGTTAGATAACGCGCCTATCGCCAAGCGCGATTTTTTATCGCGAGCGTTTTGTCAAAGCGCGTCGGATACAATAAAAACCGTTTCATTTGTCGCTATGCGCGACATTGCTTACGGAATGCGCAATATAACGGAAAACTCCGATCAAAACGGACGAGAGCTGTTTATAGCTAATTATCCAGTCGAAGTTTAAAGAAAAATGTCCGAAAAAAAAGCGATCGGACGCTATTTTCATAATACGTTAAAACGGGGTTTTGGCGATCTCGCGAGCGGGAACGCCAACCGCCGTAGCGAACGGCGCGATCTCGCCCGACACGACCGCGCCCGCGCCGATAACCGCCGATTCGCCGACGATCGCGTTTTGCGTCAGCGAAGCGCCTATCCCTATATGCGCTAACGCTCCGACCTTAGCGCCGCCCGCGAGCGCCGCGTTAGGCGCGATATGCGCGTATGCGCCGACGACGCAATCGTGTTCTACGATCGCGCCTGAATTAACAATCGCGCCCTCCTCTATCCGCGCGCGATCGTTGATTACGGCGTTTGGAAAAACAACCGCGCCTTCGCCGATATGCGCCGACGGGCTTATTATTGCGGAGGGATCGATTAGAGCGATAATTTTCGCGCCCTCTTTTTGCAAAAATCCCGCGATCGCTTGGCGCGCTCTGTTATCGCCGACGCCAAGCGCCGCGCTGAAACGCTCGATTCGCGCCTTTTGCAAAAACGTCTCGCGGCTTACGCCTTTCGACGGGTCGTCGTCGATAAAGCCCTCGATCCTAAGCCCAATTCGTCTCGCCGTATCCGCCGCCACGCGCCCGTGCCCGCCGCCGCCGTAGATAAAAACGCGATCGCCCTCGCCCAAAAACGGCTCTTTCGTCGCGACGTTTTTATCGCTTACGCCCTCTCGTTTTAAGACCCTGAAAGCCGTCAGAGCCGCGATCTTAAGATCAAGCCAAAAACTTAGATTTCGCGCGTAAAAAACGTCGTATTCAAAGCGTTTTTGCCAACTTTGCGCGTTGCGCCCGTTTATCTGCGCCAGCCCCGTTATGCCGGGTCTGACCCCGTGGCGCTCGGCTTGAAAAGCGTTGTAGCGCGGCAGATACTCTATCAAGAGCGGGCGCGGTCCTATAAAACTCATATCCCCGCGCAACACGTTAAATAGTTGCGGCAATTCGTCTAAGCTAAGCGATCGCAAAACGCGCCCGAACCTCGTCAGCCGCTCCTCGTCGCTTAACAATTCGCCCGCCTGATCGCGCCGATCGTTCATCGTTCTAAACTTATAGATCGTAAATGGTTTTGCGCCTAAACCAGGTCTAACCTGCTTAAACAACGCGGGGCTTCCGAGCTTAAAGCGGACGATTAACGCCGTAAGCGCGATAACGGGAGAAAAAACAATCAGCAAAATTAGCGCGGCGAGACGATCAAATAGCGGTTTAATGAGGCGGCGGTAAAGCATTTGGTAAAATCACTCCCGATAAACGCTGAATGAAAAGATTATGAAGTATAGCGAACTCAACGCAATAGCGAAAATTTTCGGCGAAAAAAGAAACTTGGCAAAGTGCGCCAGAATCGCCGAGAATAGGCTTTCGCTCCGTTTTGACGACGAGCTGTGGGTCGCCGATTTCGCGGCGCGAGAGCCAATCTTATCGCCGCTTAAGAACGGCGGTTTAAGCAAGGAGTTCTCCGCGCCCTTTGATCGCATGCTCTTAAACCGCGTAAATCAAAGCGCGATCAAAAGCGTTCGCCTTGATCCAAGCGATAAAATCTTGCGTTTGGAGCTTACCAAAAGCGACGGCTGGAAAGCGGTCGAAACGACGCTTGTTTTGGAGTTTGTCCCGCGTCGCTCAAACGCGCTTTTGCTAGACGTTGGCGGCGTTATTTTGGAGAGCCTTCGTAGAACGACGCGGCTTCAGATTGGCTACGAGCCGCCGCGAAAACCGCCGTTTCAGCCTAAAACCGAAACGATCGACGACGTTCGCTTGGTTATGAGAACGCGGCTTGAAGCGCAGGATTTTGACGAGCTTAAACGCAAAAAAACCGCCGCGATCGCCGCTTTGGGCGAAAAATCGGATAAAATTAAACGGCTCTTAGGCGATCTATGCTCGCCGCGAGTTTTGGAAGCGGAAGCAAATTTGCTTAACGAGGAAGGAAAGCTGATCTTGGCTAATCTTGGCAAGATTGCGCCCTATAGCGATCGCGCGGCGCTAGACGATTTTGGCGGCGTGTCGCGGATAGTCGCGTTAGAGCGGCTTGAAACGCCGCAAAGGGAGGCGGAGCGCAAATTTTCACGCGCAAAAAGGCTTCGCGCTAAAGCCAAAGGCGTTTTTCAGGAGCGCCAAAACTTAGAGGAGCGCGCCGCTTTTTACGATCGTCTGGCGCAAGCGATCGGCGAAGCGAAAACGGCGAGCGAATTAGAAAGCGTTCTGCCGCGCAGACAAAAGCGCGGCGCGATCGAAAAGGCGAGCGAGCCGATCGAGGAGTTTATGATAGGCGGTTTTAGAGCTTTGATGGGGCGCAACGAAAAGGGCAACGCCCTTCTACTAAAGCGCGCTAAAGCCCGCGACGTTTGGCTGCATTTGCAGGGACGCCCAAGCGCGCATCTGATCGTCCAAAGCGCCAAAGAGGAGCTTCCCGTCGAGGTAATAAAACGCGCGGCGCAGCTGTGCGCGCGGTTTTCGCTGAGTGAAAAAGGCGACTATTTGGTCGATTATACAAAGCGGCAATTTGTGAGAGTCGAATACGGCGCGCATGTAACATACTCGCGCCAAAAAAGCGTGGCTGTTCGACTGGAATAGGAGGCTAAAACGTCGATAACTCCCATTGCGGGCGTGATATACGCCAACCAAAGCGCGCCCGCCGCGTCGCAAGCGCAGCAACAGGCGCAAAGCAGAGTCGATTTTCAAACCGCGATCGCCGGAACGCTCGCGCAGGACGAACGCAAAACGATCGAAGAGACAAGACCGGCCGAAGCCAACGCGGAGGTTAATCCCGATCGCGAGCATCAAAAGAAAGAGGAAGAGGAAAAAGAGCGCGCCCGCAAAAAACGCGCGGCGCTACCCGAAAAAGAGGCGACGATTGAAACGCGCCTGCTTGATATAAGAGCGTAAGCGTCAAAAGAGCGTATAATTTCGCCGCGAAAACGCGTTTTCGCGCCAAACATAGATATTAGGAGAAACGATGAGTTTGCTTGCGCGGTTAAAGGACGACGCGAAAAGATGGCGCACCGCCTTGATATTGCTTGCCGTAGTCGCGCTTGTAGGCGTTTTTCATTCGGTATGGACAATCGGCGCGTTTTTAACGCTTGTGTTTGTCGCCGCGTCTAAAGAGGCGATCGCGCTTTTCGGGCACGGGAATAATTGGAAGCTGTGGCTTGCGTGCGTAGCCGTATGGATCGCGGCGATCTTCTATCCGCGCCCGATCGAGGCGATTGTCTTAACGATTCTGATCGCGGCTTCGATCGTCGCTTTCGATCAAAAACGCGATCTTAAAATCGCTCTGCCGCTTTTGTATCCCGCCGCGCCGCTGCTATTTTTATTTTCGCTCTATACGGAGTTTGGAATCGGAGCCTACGTCTGGCTATTTGTAACCGTCGCCGCGTGCGATATAGGCGCCTATTACGCCGGCAAAGCGCTGGGCAAAACCCCGTTTAGCCCCTCAAGCCCTAATAAAACGATCGAGGGCGTAGCCGGAGGCGTTACGGCGGCGGCGATATTTGGAACGATCGCGGGCGTTTTGGCGTCAATTAAAACGGTTGGCGGCGTCTTAATCTCAATCGATTTTTTGCCTATACTCGCAATTACGACGCTTTGCGCGATCGCGTCGATATTCGGCGATCTGTTTGAAAGCTATCTGAAACGAAAAGCCGGCGTAAAAGACAGCGGCAAAATCCTGCCCGGACACGGCGGCGCGCTGGATCGTATAGACGGCTATTTGTTCGCGGGGGTCGTTTTGCTGTTTGGGCTTAGGTTAGCCGCGATTTAGTGGAAAATATCGTTCTTTTAACGGCGCTCTCCGCGCTTATTATGATTTCGCCGTTTTTGTCGCGCGTAAGCGGTCTTCCCGTGGCGGTAACCGAAATTATGCTCGGCGCGATCGCGTCGTTTTTCGGCTTTTTCGCCGAAGGCGGCGAGCTCTTTGATTCAATAGCGAAAGTCGGTTTCTTGTATCTGATGTTTTTAGCGGGAATGGAGGTCGAGCTAAGAGAGTTCGGCGCAATAAAAAAGTCGTTATGGCGGCGGATCTCCGTGTTTTTTATAATCCTCTACGCGCTGGCGATTGCGATCGCCTTTTCATTCGGGCTTTCGCCCATCTATATCGCCGCCCTGCCTACGATCTCGGTGGGTATGATCGCGGTTTTGATTCACGCGCGCGGCAGAAGCGAATGGCTGATCTTTGGCTTGAAGCTGGGCGTTGTAGGCGAGCTTATCAGTATCTGCGTTTTAACCGTTTTGAGCGCTTTCGTCCAACTTGAGGGCTTTAATTTTTCATTTTTGCAGACTATGGCGACGCTGCTCTTCGTGTTGATATGCGTATGGCTGTTTTTTTATATCTCAGCCGCGCTGTTTTGGTGGTTTCCAAAACTGAAAAAATTGATTATGCCCGATCAAGACAGTTTAGACGAAGACGTTCGCGTGGCGTTCGCGCTCTTTTTCGCGCTCGTAGCCGCCGCGATCTATTTGGATTTGGAGCTTGTTTTGGGCGCGTTCGTGGCTGGAATGTTTATAGCAAACTATTTTGATCACAAAGCCGATCTGCCGAAAAAACTAGGTTCGCTCGGCTTTGGATTTTTAACGCCGATATTCTTTTTGTATGTCGGCGGAACGCTTGATTTGCGGCTTATAACGCAGCTAGATATAGTCGGCAAAGCCGCCTTGATATTGCTGGCGATGACCTCCATTCGCGTTATCGCCTCGTTTGTCGCCTTTAGACCGACTTTTAGCGCGATCGAGCGGCTACAGGTGGGGTTATCGCAGTCGATGCCGCTTACCTTTTTGGTGGCGATCGCCACGATCGGGCATAACGCGCGGCTATTAAGCGAGAGCGAATACGCGGCGTTTATCGTAGCGAGTATGGCGGAGGCGGCGCTAATTATGCTCGTTATAAAATGGCTGGACGGCAAAAGGGCGGTTGAAAAATGATAGGTAGATTTTTGATTGTCTTATTACTCGCCGCAAACTCGCTTGCGGCGGCGGGTTTTAGCGGCATGATCGGATACAAAAACGATTATATATTTCGCGGCGTTACGCAAACCAACCGCAAAAGCGCGTTGCAAGGCGCTCTTCGCTACGGCTTTGAGAGCGGCTTTTATCTAGGCGCGTTCGGTTCTAACGTTTATGACGAGAAAAAGAGGGCGGCTAACGCGATCCAATACGATTTTTCCGGCGGTTATCTAGGCGAAGCGGGCGATATTTGGTTCGAGGCGGGCGCGATTAGCCGCAACTACACGATTGACGACGCGAACCATATCGAGGCGCTTTTCGCGGTTGGATACGACGGTTTTCGTTTGGCTTACTACGATATTGTCGCGGCGGATAACCGAGATCGCGAGGGCGATCGCTATATCGAGGCGAGCGTCGATTTCTACGAGGCTTGGGGGGTAATCGATATTGGTTTCGGCGCGGGTTACGGACTGCCAAACGATCGCGAAGCCGACGCTTCCTTAGACCTATTTGTTTCGCTTGGCAAAACCTTTTGGCGAAAGCTGAAAGTAGGCGCGAGCTCCGAAATATACGCCCCGAACGCGAAGGAGTTTGAAAAAGCCCGCTTCGTCGTTTTTGCCCGCCAATCGTTTTAAGCGTTTCGCCTTCGCGAGATAAAAACTTTGAAGGGTGTAAAGACAACGCGACAATGCACGGCAACCCCGCAAGAAATATGGGAACGTTTGAATAGACAAAAGGAATAAAGTGAAAGAAAAACTAGTCAAAATTCTATCGGCGGTATTAGGCAAAGAGGTTAGCGCGGATAAAGATATTTCAATGCAGAGCGAACCGCTATGGGATTCCATAAGACATATAGAGATTATAATGACCGTGGAAGAAGAGTTTAATATCGCCTTCGCAACCGAGGATATTCCATATCTGACCTCAAAAAGCGAGATCGAGCAAAAACTTTTGGAGCTTGGACTTTGATCGCGTCCGTTTTCGCCAAAGAGCTAAGGCGGCTCGATCTCTTATCCGCCGCAAAAAATGAATCTGCTAAAAACATAACGATTAGCGTTCATAGAAATCACGCTTTTGAAGCGGTAGCGTCGGTATTAAACGCGTTTCTTAACTTCGCCGGACTAGAGGCAAAGTTTCTCTATAGCGCTTACGACGATTCGCTGACCTTTTCCGAACTAACAAACGGCGATCTGCATTTGATATATCTTGATTTAGCCAGATATAAAACAAACGATATAGGCGCTTTCTTAAACGAGCGCGCCGCCATGTTAAGATCAAAAACCGCGTCACCGATCCTAATCGTCGTTCTCGACGATCAAAACCCTATCGATTCGCAATTTGACGTAAGCGACTGCTTTGTTTTCTCAATAGCGCCTATCATAAACGAACTGGGCGAATCGGCATATGATCTGGCTAAGGAGAGCTATAGCGGCTCGCGCTTATCGAATAAAGCCGCTCTTGAAATAGCCAGATATTTAGGCTTAAAGCTGATTCCCGCGCTCATATTAACGCCGTTAAAGGCGATTGTTTGCGATCTCGATAACACGCTATATCAGGGCGTATTGGGCGAAGACGGCGCGGATAATCTCGCGCCAAACCTAGCTCTCCAAAAAGAGATAAAAAGGTTAAAAGAGAGCGGATTTCTTATAGCGCTCGCGTCTAAAAACGAAGAGAGCGACGCGCGGCAAATGTTTGAAAAGCGTTCCGACTTTTTATTAACGTTTGACGATTTCGCCGCCACCGAGATCAATTGGAATAGCAAACGCGAAAATATAATCAACATCGCCAAAACGCTTAATATAGGCATAGACGCTATGCTTTTTATCGACGATAATCCCGCTGAAATTCAGAACGTCGAAAGCGTTGGAATTAAAACAATTCTAGCGGCGGACGAAGAGAGCGCGTTAAGGCAGCTTAAACTTTACCCCGGACTTATGAAACTGCAAATTTCAGCCGAAGACGCGTTGCGAACAAAAGATACGCAAGCAAACCAAGAGCGCGTTAGATTAGCGCGAGAATACTCGCAAAAAGAATACTTTGAAAAACTAGGCGTTACATTGCGTTTTTGCGTAAATAACCGCGAACAGATTGCAAGAGTATCCGAGCTATTTGGTAAGACAAACCAGTTTATTCTTACCTATAAAAGATATAACAAAAGCGAAGTCAAAGCGTTTATGGAATCGCCAAAGAGCTGCATCATTACAATCGCTATGAGCGATAATCTTTCAGATAGCGGAATTATAGCTATTTTAGCCGCCAGCAAAAAAGACGAAGCGCTGGAGCTAGACGAAATGACGGTAAGCTGCAGGGCTTTGGGCAGGAACATTGAAAACATAGCGTTGCCCTTTATGTTTGATCTCGCGGCAAAACGGTTAAAAACCAAAAACGAAATTATCGTTAATTACAAAAAGGGCGAGCGCAACGCTCCGGCGCTCGCCTATCTAGCCACGCTAACCGACCAAACCTTGCTAGAGGTCGGCTCTTTTGTCTATAGCATACCCAAAGCGATCAATGTTGAAGGCATAGAGATAACTATCGAATGATCGATCTGAAATTTCATCATATTGGCGTCGCCACAAAAAGTATCGAGCGAGAGTTTAGCGTTTTTGAGGCGCTTGGCTACAGGAAAGTTTCAGAAACATTTATAGACGAAGAGCAAAGAATACGCGGGCTTTTTATAGAGGGACGACGCGGCGCCCCAGCTCTTGAGTTACTAGAGGACTTAGACGAGCGAGGTCCGCTCGCCGCTATATTAAAAAATCATATTAAGTTTTATCATTTCGCATACGAAACCGACAATATTGAATCAGACTCGCGCAAAATTATCTCCTCGCTAAAAGCGATTATGATTGTTCCAATAGTTAATGCGACATATTTTGAAAAGATATGTTTTCTCGCGCTAAGAAATCAAGCGCTTATTGAACTAGTCCAACTAAAAGGGAGCTAAATGGCGTCGGCTAATTTTAACTGCGCCGCCGTAAGAGGGGCGGCTATTACGCTGGGAGAAAACCTCTGTAATTTTGACGACGAACCGTATTATTGGAACAATGATCAAAACTTGTTAAAAAGGCTCAAAAAAACTATTGGCTTTGGGTCTCGTTACACCGCAAACGTGGATACTACGACATGCGATTTATGTTTTGACGCGGCTAAGCGTTTAATAAACGAAGCAAGTTTATCAAGCGGCGCGTTTGACGCTATCGTATCGGTAACGCAAACGCCCGATTACTATATACCTCAGAACGCTCATCTTTTGCACTACAAGCTAGATATGCCAAAAACTGCGATCGCTATCGATATTTGCAACGGTTGCGCGGGCTACATTCAAGGGTTGTATCTGTCGTTTTCGCTAATAGCGTCGGGGCTTAACCGCATTTTGCTATGCGCGGGGAGATACGCTTAGCAAAACGGTAAACGACAAGGATCACTCGGAATATCCGCTATTTTGCGACTGCGGCTCGGCGAGTATAATCGAAAGATGCGATAACGCGCCCGCGACAAGTTTTATAATGCGATCGGATGGATCGGGGTACTCTCGCCTTATTAAAAAAGCCGGAGCCTATCGCAATCCGTCTAACGAGCGGACAAAATTGGAGACGATCGACGCCGACGGCTACGTCAGAAGCGAAGAGGACCTGTATATCAACGGCTTTGAGATATTTAAATTCACAATGAGCGAACAACCGCCCTTGCTAAACGAAGCGATCGCTCTCGCAAACGGCGTGGATTCGGTCGATCTGTTTTTATTGCATCAAGCCAACCAGCACATAGTATCGACAATCGCAAAATCGGCGAAGATTCCAATGGAAAAAGTCCCGATCATATTTCCAAGATACGGCAATCAAAACGGCTCGTCGATCGTTGGCGTTATTTGCGATAGCGCAGATCTGCTAACAAGCGGCAAATATAGAGTGATCGCGCAGGGTTTTGGCGTTGGACTTTCATGGGGCGCTTGCGTAACGACCTTAGATCGAATATGCGCTCTTAAACCGCATATATACCAAAGTTAAAGGAGCAAAATATGAGCGCGTCGGATTTTATTGTAAAACTTGCGGACGCATTACAAACCGAAACGCGGTTGGAACCAGAAACAAAACTCGATGATTTAGACGAATACGACTCTTTGGCGAGAATGTCAATCTTGGCTTTAATGGACCAAGATTACGGCGTGGAGTTATCGCTTGAAGACTTCAAGGCGATCAAAACGGTCGCCGATCTGCTCGCAAAAGTCGGCTTATGACGACGTTTAACGCCGAACGGCGATTTATAGTAACGGGAGCTAGTAGCGGCATTGGCGAAGAGGTCGCTTTGGCTCTTAACGTTTTGGGCGCAAGCGTGATAGCGATCGCGCGTAATAGAAAACGTCTGGAAAATATGCGCGAAAAAGCTAAAAATCCCGAACTGATCCTTATACGCGAAAGGGATTTAAGCGCGAATATCGACGATCTATCGGATTTTGTTAAATCGCTTAAAGACGAATGCGGCAAATTGGCGGGAATGGCGTATTGCGCCGGCGTATCGTCGCTTGCGCCGCTACGAATATATGATCGGAAAGAGGCGCAAAAAGTTTTCGATGTTAACTATTTTGCGCCAATCCAAATGGCAAAAGCCGTTTTAGATAAGAGAAATAATATAGGCGAGCAGACCTCGATCGTTTTCATCGCGTCGATCGCGGCGCGTATATGCGACAAATCGCAGCTAATTTACGCGGGTTCCAAAGCGGCGCTGATCGCCTCCGCGCGATCTATCGCAAAAGAGGCGGCGGCGCTTAAAATGCGCGTTAATACAATCTCGCCCGCCGATATAGACACGCCTATGACGGCAAAACTCGACGGCATGCGCGAAGATCGTAAAAAAGCGTATCCGTTCGGCTTTGGCAAAGCGAGCGACGTGGCAAATCTCGCCGTTTTCTTGCTTTCCGATAAAGCGTCGTGGATAACGGGGCAGGATTACGTTTTGGACGGAGGACTTATCGGGTAGTCGCATAGGCGCGAGGCGATATGGCGGGCAGGGTGAGATTCGAACTCACGGAGGTTTTACCCTCGTCGGTTTTCAAGACCGGTGCATTAAACCGCTCTGCCACCTGCCCTAGTCGATTAGCCGTAGCCAAAATCGTCGCCGACTTCCAACTCCAATTTTAGAGGCGATATGGCGGACAGAGAGGGATTCGAACCCTCGATAGGAGTTACCCTATACACGCGTTCCAGGCGTGCGCCTTCAACCGCTCGGCCACCTGTCCTTTTTTTCGCGCCAAACTAAACTGGGATTTTGGAGGCGGCGCCCGGATTCGAACCGGGGGTCAGAGCTTTGCAGGCTCATGCCTTACCGCTTGGCTACGCCGCCGCAGACGCCTCGCGCCATAAATAAACCCAAAATCCGCGAGTATGGTGCCCGAGGCCGGACTTGAACCGGCACGGACGAAACCGTCCTCAGGATTTTAAGTCCTGTGTGTCTACCATTTCACCACTCGGGCGCTCGCGCGTTATGTAGGATTTTTATAGTCTGCGGCGCGCTAAAGTTACGCGCTTTCGACTCGTCAAAATCTCAAAATAGCGCCGCAATTGCAACTAAAGCTACCCGCTTTTTTGCGGTCTGAAAAAAAAATTGGAGCGGGAAACGAGATTCGAACTCGCGACCCCAACCTTGGCAAGGTTGTGCTCTACCCCTGAGCTATTCCCGCGTCGTAGCGCCAAGCGGCGAAAACGAGGCGCCATTGTAGCAAAGCAACATTAAAAACATAACTTTTCGGCTTTATGCTCGCTTCGTTACGAACGCGAAGCTATAATTTGAACCGACAAATTAAATCAAGGCTACTTATGCGAAGCGACATTATCAAAAAAGGCTACGAAAGAACGCCGCATCGCGCGCTTTTGCGGGCTACGGGCTTGCAAGATCAGGATTTCGACAAACCGTTTATCGGCATAGCAAACAGCGTGGTCGATATTATTCCGGGTCATTTTTTTCTGCGCGATTACGCCGCGATCGTCAAAGACGAGATCAAAAAAGCGGGCGGCGTCGCGTTTGAGTTTAATACGATCGGCGTTGACGACGGCGTGGCGATGGCGCACAGCGGAATGCGCTATTCGCTGCCAAGCCGCGAGCTGATCGCCGATTCCGTGGAAACGGTGATGAACGCGCACCAGCTCGACGCGCTTTTTTGCATTCCAAACTGCGACAAGATCGTCCCTGGAATGCTGATGGGCGCTTTGCGCGTCAATGTTCCGACAATTTTCGTTTCAGGCGGTCCTATGAAAGCGGGCAGACTGCGAGACGGGACGGCGCTCGATCTAACTTCGGCGTTCGAGGCTGTGGGCAAAAAAGCGTTAGGGCTGATCGACGACGAATCGCTAGAGGAGATTGAGCGTTGCGCCTGTCCGGGCGGCGGCAGTTGTAGCGGCATGTTCACCGCCAACAGCATGAACACGCTGTGCGAGGCGCTAGGCGCGGCTTTGGAGGGCAACGGCACGATTTTGGCGCTGACAAAAGAGCGCGAGGAGCTTTTGCGAAGGGCGGCGCGGCGAATCGTGGAGATGGCGAAGGCAAACGCGCCGAAAATACGCGATATTATCAACGAGAAGGCGATCCGTAACGCCTTTGTGGTCGATATGGCTATGGGAGGCAGCACCAACACCGTTTTGCATATGCTGGCGATCGCGCGCGAAGCGGGGATCGATTTCGATTTGAGGCAGATCAGCGAAATCAGCAAAAAAACGGCGCATATCGCCAAGATCGCGCCCGCGCTAAGCAGCGTGCATATGGAGGATATTCATAACGCGGGCGGGCTTAGCGCGATTATGAACGAAATATCCAAGCTAGGCTCGCTTAATCTGGACGCGATTGCGGTAGAGGGCGGGACGATAGGCGATCGAATACGCGGCAAAACAATCAAAGATCAAAATATAATCCATACGCTAAACGACCCGTATTCGCCTACCGGCGGCTTGGCGGTCTTGTTCGGCAACCTCGCCGAACAGGGCGCGGTGGTAAAAACGGCGGCGATCGACCCGAAAATGCGCGAGTTTGTAGGCAAAGCGATCTGCTTTAACTCCGAAGCGGAGGCGAGCGTAGCGATCGCGGGCGGCAAAGTCCAGGCGGGAAACGTGGCGGTAATCCGCTACGAGGGGCCAAAGGGCGGACCGGGTATGCAGGAGATGCTTTCGCCGACTAGCCTAATTATGGGAATGGGGTTAGGCGAGAAAGTGGCTTTGATTACCGACGGCAGATTTTCAGGAGCCACGCGCGGCGGCGCGATCGGGCATATCTCGCCCGAAGCCGCCGAAGGAGGGCTGATAGGACTGCTAAAAGACGGCGACGAAATTTATATAAACATCAATAAAAACCTTATTGAAGCGCGTTTAAGCGCCGAAGAGATCGCCGCGCGCAGATCGCGGTTTTCGCCCGTTAAAAAGCAGATCGACTCAAGCTGGCTTAAACGCTATAGCCTATTTGTAACCAACGCGAGTTGCGGCGCGGTTTTGAAAACCGAGCTTTAACACGCGCGCGATCGGGCATATCTTGCCCGAAGCCGCCTATAGGACTTGTAAGACGGCGCAAAGAAAGCGACTTTCGCGCAGTATAAACGCGACTAGCCGTTCAAGCGTCTATGCGTTTTTAGCTAAACGCCTCTGCGGGCAAAGTAGGTAGTTTTTGGCGCGCTCTATGGTTTAGAACCCCCGCTTTAGAGCTTTTTCATCGCGGCAAATCCGCTTGCGGCGCGCTCTAGCGGGTATTTTTAGGGCGCGCTTTTTCCGATTTGACGCGCAAAATCTTCAAAGACTGAGGCAGTAACCGCCGCTACAAACTTTGGCGCGGTTGAACGATTGAGCCGCGATCTTTAGCGTCAAACCTAGAAGCCCGAATATCGCTCGCGACAAAGGATAGAGGTCGTTTAGCGTTGAGTTAAGACATACGATCCGCATTGTAGCGCGACGTTTCTAGCCCAACCAGATCGCCGACTAAATATTTGATAGCGGTTAATTTAACGCCGTTTCGCGCGATAACAAAAAGAAAGTTATTGTAACATTGCAAGATATTTAGATTTTGGGAGTTTAGCGTGCCGCGAGTTCCTTTTTTTCGTCCGATCTCAAAAACCGTATCGCCGGAATTTTTGGCGAGCGCGATCGGCGGCGAACGGCTCAGGCTTTTGAACTCCTTTGAAAATCTCGCCGCGGAATATTTAGGCGTTCCCTACGTCGTAGCCGCGTCAAATCCGGTAACGGCGATCCATTTGGCGCTATGCGCGATCGATATGAAGCGCGGCGATAAGATGATAACTTCGGTAAACGCGTATCCGGCGATCTCGCAAACGATCCGCCATTTCGACGCGGAGCCGTGTTTCGCCGATATAGACGCGGACGTATTCAATATGCAATACGACGCGATCGAAAAAAAACTCGCGCAAAACCGCTCCAAAAAAATGCGCGGCATTTTCTATACGCTCGCGGCGGGGCAATCGGTAGAGATAGAAAAACTTTACGAGACGGCGGAGCGCTACAACGTTCTAAGCGTCGTAGATTCGTGCGGAGCGTTTGGCGCGCGCGTGGCGTTTGATAATAAAGCGCCCGACATTTTAGTCGCCTCGCTTTTTCCGATCGACACTTTTGCGGCGGCGGCAAACGTAGGCGTTATCGCCACGCACAACCGCGTATTCGCCGATCGCGCGAGGCTGTTTCGCAATTACGCGTTCGATTCCAAAGAGAGCGACGAGGCGGCGCGCGCTTACGACGCTAGCGAAGCGGGTTACGATTATCTGCCAAGCGCGTTAGACTTGGCTTACGCGCTCAGCGTTTTGCCGTCTTGTTCGCAAGCGCGAGCAAACCGCGCGAAAACCGCGGCGATCTACGACGAAGCCTTCAAAGACCTCGCGCACGTAACGACTCCCGTGAAAAGAGGCGATCACGAATACTCCTCTTACATTATCAAAGTGGATAAGAACCGCGACGATTTTGCCCGCGCGCTAAGCGCTAAAGGCATTGAAACGCGCATTCATTTTGTTCCGTTACATTTAATGAGCTACTATCGCGCGAAATACTCCATCAAGATCACCGAGTTTCCGCGCGCGCTGTCCAATTATCAGCATATTCTTTCCATACCCGCGTTTTCCGATATAACCGACGAAGAGATCGAAACGGTGATCGCGGCGGTTAAAGAGGTCGATCAAAGCAGAGCGTGGTAACCGCCTTTATAGAGGAACTGCTGTTTGCGCCGCGATCGATCGCGCAAAAAGCGCTTGTCGCGGCGCTCTCGCCGTTTGGCAAACTAGTCGCGTTGTGGAGCTGGCGAAAACTGATCGCGAAAAAACCGATCGATCTTGAGATTAAAGTCGTCTCCGTCGGCAACCTCGCGATAGGCGGCGTCGGCAAAACTCCGCTGATCGTCGAGCTGGCGAAAAATTACGAGGGCGCGGCGATAGTCCTTAGAGGCTACGGGCGAAAAGCGCGCGGGTTAATCGTTTTGGACGGCGCGAAAACCGCGAGCGAGGTCGGCGACGAAGCGCTTTTGTATCGATCACTCTTGCCTAAAGCTATAGTAATCGTTTCTGCAGATCGCGAGGCGGGCGCTTTGCAAGCCAAGGCGCTTGGCGCAAGTATTGTATTTTTGGACGACGGCTTTCGGCATAGACAGATTAAAAAGTTCGATATTTTGATCCGTCCAAACCCCGAACCGCTCAACGATCGCGTTCTGCCCGCCGGCTGCTATCGTTTGCCGCGAAAAGCCTATAAGTTGGCGGATTACGTCGCTTCCGAAGGCGTTGATTTTGTCCGCGAAACCGTCGTGACCAACCCTACGGATCGTATGGTATTGGTTACGGCGATCGCCCGCGCTAAGCGTCTTGATCCGTTTTTGCCAAACGGCGTAGTCGCCAAATACCGCTTTAGGGATCACGCCTTTTTTGATTTTGAAAAACTGCGCGAAATAGCCGAAAAGCATGGCGCGACCTCTCTTTTGGTTACCCGTAAGGACCTGGTCAAGCTAGAGGACTGCCCGATCGCTTTAAGCGTCTTAGAGCTTTCGCTCGCCGTAAGCGACGCGCTTTTAGACGCGCTTAAACGCTATGTCCGCGAATAAAGCGCTAAGCGGCTAAAATCGCGTAATTTTTTCGAGGTTCATATATGGCTAACAAAGAAAAAGACGACGCTCTGCTAGAGTTTGGCATACGATGCGAAAGGTGGATAAAACGCAATCGCGTGGCGCTTGGGCTGATCGCGGCGGCGCTTATTATTTGGGCTGTCGCGGCGATTAGCTGGAACGTAACGGAGAATATGCGCTTGCAGGCGGCAAACGACGCGTTTGGCGCGTTGATCAAAGATAGCGCCGACATAGAGGCGCGATCGATTTTAGAGGTGAAATCGCCGGAACTATACGATCTGTTTTTGCTTGGCGAAGCGGCTAGAGCAAACGATAGCGCCGCTTTGGAGTCGCTCTCGAAAAAGCGTTCTATCGCGGGGGATTTAGCCGCCTATCAGCTTGCCGCGATCAGCGGCGATAGCGCCGCGCTCGGCAGATACATTATGCGCGAAAACAGACCGCTAAAAGAGTTCGCGGAGCTTCAAGAGGCGTATCTGCTGCTTAAACAAGGCGAATGGCAAAGCGCGCGCGCGCGACTTGAACAGATCGACCTATCTTCGGAATTGAAAAACGCCGCTAACGCGCTCGAACACTACGGGGCGGATAAAAAGTGAGACGGCGAGCGGCTCTCGCGTTCGCTTCGTTTATTCTCCTATGCGGTTGTTCTAACCTCGCCGTTTTTGAACCCGAAACTATCGATGGGCGTTTAAGTTACGACGACAGGCTCGAAGCGCCGATCGTAAAAAGCGCGACGGACGGCGCGTCGTTAGAAAACGCTCGCGCGCTAAGCCGAAACAAAACGGCGATAGATCGTCTCGAGGACGGATTTTATCTGCTTTCGATCGACGGCAAATACGCGATCGCCGCAGACCGCAAAGGCGGATTGATCCTCTACGGCGCGGGAGAGCCTAGACGTTTCGCGCTATCCGAAGCGGTTGTTTCGGCGGCAAGCGACGGCGAGATTATAGTCGCCGTATCCAAGACAAACGCCTGCCGCATTATAGACGCGTCCGACTCCAAAACGCTTTTCTTCTCGCGCGAAAAGCTCGCGTTAGCCGTCAACGACAAACTAGCCAAACCCCTGATCGGCAAAGAGCAGACGATTATCCCGACGCTAGACGGAAAACTGCTAATAGTCGATCGCGGCGCAATGAAGATCGTAAAGGAGATCGTAGTCGGCGACGAGGAGTTTTTCGGCAATATTGTTTTTCTCGCGGAATACGACAAGCGTATAATCGCCGCGATCGACGGCAGAGCGTTATCCATAGCGGCAAACGGCGCGTCGCGATCGCGGGACATCGACGCTAGAACGCTCTTAGCGTTGCCAAGCGGACTTTACATATTCTCGCGCGACGGCTCAGTAGAGCGCGTGAGCGCGACGTTAGAAACGCTCGCCGCGCGCCGCCTACCATACGCGCGTTTTATTGCCGCCGCCGAAAAAAACGGCGCGATCTGGGCTGTGGAGCAGAGCGGTTACGCCGTTAAATTTACGGACAATCTTCAAAAAGCAACGATCTACGAACTGCCCGATACGATCCGCGCTCCGATATACGTTGACGATCAAGGCGTATGGCATTACGACAAGCTGGTTCGCTGGCAATGAGATCGGAGATCGACGCCTATCTGCGCCATTGCAAAACGGTTTTAGCGCTAAGCCGCGCCACGATCAAAGCGTATGAGAACGATCTAGCTCAATTCTGCAAGGCGGTAAACAAGCCGCTAAACAGGCTTGATAGCGACGATATTTACGGTTTTCTGGCTTGCTTTGACAACCCGCGCACGCTTAATCGCAAACTTAGCGCGATTAACGGCTTTTTAGATTGGTGTTACGACAGGCTGCTTAGCGACGAAACGTACAATATCAAAGGCGCGAAAATCCCGCGCGGATTACCGAAATACCTATCGTCCGAAATGATCGAGCGCGCGCTTTCAAACGTCGATCAAAGCGGCTGGATCGGCAAGCGCGATTACGCGCTGATTATGTTTCTATACGCGAGCGGAACGCGAATTAGCGAGGCGCTCAAGGCTCAAACCAACGATATAGAGGGCGGCTGGCTTCGCGTTCGCCATGGAAAAGGAGCGAAAGAGAGGCTTGTTCCTATCGCGAAACGCGCTCTAATCGCGCTAGATAGCTATATCGCCGATCGCCCGTTTTTTAGCGAGCGGCTGTTTATCAACTATACGGGCAGACCGCTTAGCCGCGTTTTCGCCTTTAAGACCACGCAAAGAATCTTGGGCGTTTCGCCGCACGCGTTGCGTCATAGCTTCGCCACTTCGCTAATCACGGGCGGCGCGGATCTGCGCGTGGTGCAGGAGTTGCTAGGACACGCCAGCTTAAACTCCACGCAAATTTACACTCACTTAGAGCGGAGCTATCTGTTAGAGAGCGTAAATCGTTACCACCCGCTAGGAGCGGTTTTAAGGCTTGCCTAGCGATGCTGTGCGAGATTGGAAATACCCACTACCACTTTAAACAAGGGGGGCGAATATGGAAGACCTCCGCGAGTTCCGCGCCCAAATTAAACTTAAGCGAAGACGAAACGATCTACGCGATCAGCGTAAACGAAACGGCTATGCGCCGTCTTGCCCGCCATTACCGCGTTTTCGATCTTGAGCCGTTTATCAATCTAGACACGCTATATTACGGACTCGGCGTTGATCGCGCCGCGGCGTGCCTCGCCGTCGATACGGGCGTTTTGGTGGACGCGGGCAGCGCGATAACGGTGGATATAATGCGCGATAACGTTCATTTAGGCGGCTTTATCTACCCGGGTCTGGCAAAATTTCAACACATGTACGCGCAGATTTCGCCGCGCCTGCAAAAGGCGATGAACTTCGCCGTCGATCTAGACGCGCTGCCGCAAAACACGGCGGAGGCGATTAGTTACGGCGTGGTTATGCCGCTGGTAAGCTCCGTTAGAACGATCGCTCGCAATAAGCCGATTATTCTAACGGGCGGGGACGGCGGTTATTTCGCGCGTTTTTTTGAAGGCTCGATTGTCGATCAGTCGCTTGTTTTTAAGGGTATGGAAAAAATTATCAAGGAGTTTTGATGCTCTCGATCGCGTTGCCAAAAGGACGGATAGCGGACGAAACGCTGGAACTGTTTAAAAAAATATACGGCGGCGATTTCAAGTTTGAAAGCCGTAAACTGATACTGACTAAAGAGGCTTTTCGTTTTTTGCTGGTGCGCTCTCAAGACGTGCCGACATACGTTACGCACGGCGCGGCGGAGCTTGGAATCTGCGGCAAGGACGCGCTTTTGGAACAAAACGCGCTTGTAACGGAGTTGTTGGATCTAAAATTCGGTCGCTGCAAGGCGGTTTTAGGCATGAAAAAGGGCGAGCGGCTCGACCCGTCTAAATCGCGCGTCAAAGTGGCGACAAAGATGGTCAATATCGCGAAGCGTTTTTTCGCCGAAAAAGCGATGGCGGTCGAAATCGTAAAACTTTACGGCTCGATAGAGCTAGCGCCGCTCGCCGGACTAGCGGAGGCGATCGTGGATATTGTTGAAACGGGAACGACGATGGAAGAGAACGGTTTGGAACAGATTGAAACCATTTTTGTTTCGTCGGCGAGGTTATTTGCCAACCGCGACAGTTTTATAGAACGTAAAGCGGAGATATTGGCGTTACGCGAAACAATCGCGAAATTTATATAACGGCGAGGAGCGAATATGCTAGACAAAACTAAAACTTACCGAAGCAAAGACAGAGGCGGATCGTATCTTGTTTTTGCCGTTGAAGAGGGCGGCAAGCTATCTTCGGCGCTAGACGGCGATCACATTGTGATCTATTACGAGGTCGGCGTAAGCGAGCCGCGCGCGCAAACGTTGTCGCGGTTCAAAAAAGAGTTTGAGGCGATCGACGACGATTTCGCCCTACCGCTCAAGACGCAAAATAATTTTACGGAGTGCTACTCATGCCAGTAACGACGCGCCGTAACTATACGGATTAGGGGGTAAATATAAATATATTATTAAAGAATGAAACTAAACTTAAATTATTGACGGTCAGCAATGAAAATCTATTCGCCGTTTAGCTATACTTCTTTTTAGCTTGGTCGTAAGACTTAAGCGCTAGGCGAGCAATTTCCCTAGTCGCGCTTATGAAACGCGAGTTGTCAAGGTTAGAGAGAGGCTCTGACGCCGCGCCAAATAAGTCGATAAACTGAACCGAACGCAAACTCTTTCTTTATTATATATCGGCGACGGGGAAATTGCAATCCTAGTCTTTAATTTTTTTGTTTAATTTTTGCCTTTTTATCCCAAATAAGCCGTTTTTCGCCCGCCGACCAACTCTCGCGCAAAAAATAAAACCGCCGATTGCGATCGCTCTAATCGGCGTTTTATTTGTCTTGAATTATGATAGATCGTTGTAAAAGAAGGAGAACTGAATGGAAAAAACCGCGATCAAAATAAACGGAATGCACTGTCGCCGTTGCGTCGAATCGGTAACTAAGGCGCTTGAGCCTTTCGCTACGCAGATCGTAGTCGATCTCGATAACGGCGAAGCGGCTTTTGTCTATGACCCGCAAAAAACCGATCTTGAAGAAATCAAATCCGCGATCGACGATATAGGCTTCGAGGTAGCGGACTAAACCAAATTCGGAGGTTCGACTCCTTCCGCCGTTTCGCGGTTTTTGGCGCTAAATACGTTGGCGCGAGCGTTGCGAAACTTCAGAGCGCGCGATAACAAGCCTAGCTAACCGCTGAATAAACGCCCGATAAAGACCTTTTGGAATTTTTTAGCGCTTTGCCGCGAGGGCTATTTTCTCGCGCCTCTGTGATTGGTTTTTTAAACGAACGCGCGGACGGGCGCAAGCGGAATTGTTTAGGTCAAGCGTAAATCGCCTCTTAGCGCCAATTTCGGACGCGTCCTAAGCCGCGGATCGGCGAGAAAATCCCCGCCGATCGCCGCGAAGTTACGCGGGAAAACCCCGCGCTATACTAGACCGCTTCGTCGCCCGTTTCGCCGGTTCTGACGCGGATAACCTTCTCTATGTTATAGACAAAGATTTTGCCGTCGCCGATCTTGCCGGTTTTTGCCGCCGCGATAATGGTCTCTACGATCTTATCGACCAGATCGTCGCTTACGACAATCTCAAGTTTTAACTTAGGCAGAAAATCCACCACATACTCCGCGCCGCGATACAGCTCGGTATGACCTTGTTGTCTGCCGTAACCTTTTACTTCGCTTACGGTCATACCCGTGATACCCGCTTGGCGAAGCGCCTCTTTAACCTCTTCGAGCTTGAACGGTTTGATGATTGCGTCAATCTTTTTCATCTGTCAGCCTTTATTTTGCGTTTTTCACAAATTCCGGATACGCTTCAAGTCCGGTTTCGCTAAGGTCTGTGCCTTCGTGTTCCTCTTTTTGAGATACGCGAATGCCCAAAGCGAGCTTGAGAATATACCATACAATGCCCGAAGTTACGAACACGAACGCGCCCACGACCACTACGCCGAAGAGTTGAGCCAAAAACGTTACTTCAGGGTTGAATATGCCGACCGCAAGCGTTCCCCATATACCCGCGACAAGGTGAACCGAAAGCGCGCCGACGGGATCGTCGATTTTCAGTTTGTCGAAGAACGGCACGGCGAGCACCACTAAAATACCGCCTACCGCGCCTTCCAACGCGCCTACCCACAACGCGATATTCGGACCCGCCGTTACCGCTACCAGACCCGCTAGAGCGCCGTTAAGCACAAATGTAAGATCGACTTTTCTGTAGATAATCTTGCTTAATATCGCCGCCGCGACCGCGCCCGCGCTTGCGCCAAGGTGCGTGCTTGCGCAGACTAGAGCGAAATTATCGGCGTTGCCTTTGGAAGCTAGAGCCAATTCGCTCGCGCCGTTAAAACCGAACCAGCCAAGCCAGAGGCAAAACGTTCCCAGCGTAGCCAGCGGCAGATTGCTGCCCGGAATCGGACGCACTTTGCCGTCGGGTCCGTATTTGCCAATCCTCGCGCCAAGCAGCAACGCGCCCGCTAGAGCCGCCCAGCCGCCCGTGCTATGCACGATCGTGGAACCCGCGAAATCGCTAAACGCGGAGCCAAGATGTTGCGCTACCCAGCCGTCGTCGCCTCCTAGGAAGCCTCCGCCCCAAGTCCAATTGCCGACAAGGGAGTAGATAACCGCGACCAAAACGATCGTAAAGATAAAAAACGGGATTAGCTTGATCCTCTCCGCGACCGTTCCGCTGACGACCGAAGCCGCCGTAGCCGCGAACATCACTTGAAAGAAAAAGTCCGTATGCAACCCGTAATCGTCGCCTTCTCCTCCCGCGACCGCGCCGGTGGCAAAGAGTTTGAAAAACTCCCCGTCTCCATACATTATATCGTAGCCGATCAGGAAGTAAACCACCGATCCCAGCGCCATAATGCCTACGTTTTTGGTCAAGATGACCGTTACGTTCTTAGAGCGCACCAGTCCGGATTCCAGCATGGCAAAGCCCGTCGCCATCCAGAATACTAATGCGCCGCCGAAAACCAACAGGAAAACGCTGAGGATATACCCCGCGTCGCCGAATGTCTCCATTGAAACCCCTTTAAGTCAAGATGACCCGCATTTTATACGATAAAAACGGCGGTAGCCGCAAAAAAATGACTATTTTTTAATCAACTCTGATAGATTTAGCCCGCTTTTTATGTTTGTTCTAGGCGGTTAAAAAACGCTCTAAAACGAGCGTTTTCGGATTTTGCGTCGCCTCGTTAGCACGCGCTATCGCAAAGAAATAAGCCGATATAAAATTAAGGCGCAAGCAACATTGCGCCGTCGGCGCGCCCACGAATTGTCATTCGCGCGCTTTATTCCCCTATCATACCCGCGCGGAGCAAACGCGAGCGCTTCGTAATCAAAGGCGGGTATCCATCTCTCTTTGTCATACCCGTGAAAGCGGGTATCTATCTCTCTCTGTCATACCCGTGAAAACGGGTATCCATATACGCCGAAGGCGTGAAAGAGATGGATCCCCGCCTTCGTGGGAATGACGAGAGGTTTGCGTTTGTTTTTATTGGATTCCCGCTTGCCTCCGCGATTACGGGCGGTAAACCGCCCTATCGCTCCGCGCGGGAATGACGAGAATGTGGATTTTCGAAATCCTTCGCGCCTCGCGCTCCTAAGTCGGAGCGGGCGCTTGCGCGGGAATGACGGAGAATGCGATATTAAGTCTCCGCCTTTTTTAAGTTTTAAATCAATTTCGCATATAAGAGTAGAGAAATTGATTTTTTAAGCTCTTACAAATCCTGCCAATAGAGATAAGGATAGCCGTTGTTTTTATTT